>JBQGBW010000016.1:0-55892 GCA_052043475.1 Magnetococcales bacterium HHB-1 | reverse complement strand
CCGAAGAGGGGATGAATAGTGTAGAGACGGTCTCTCATGAGAGCCAACAGGCGATGGAGATGGTCACCACGGTGGAGCGTTCGGTGCAGGGGACAGAGCGTGTGGCCTCTGAGGTACGGGAAAAGATGCAGGAGGCCAACCAGGTCACGCGCTTAATGAATGGTTCGGCAACCTATTTTGGTCGTTTGGGTTCGGTATTGCAGAGCATGAGTAATGCACTCTATCTGGCGCAGATTGAACTGGAGATTGCACCACCGCCCTTTGATATTCGTAAAGCCAAAGCATTTTATCTCTCCTATCAGGGGGAGTTGGAGCAACTGGCACATGGACGGCTTCAAGCCGAAGCGCTTTCAAATATTGAAGGTGATGATAATATTTTACTTTCCTGGATAAAATCTCAGTCGCGTACACAAAAGATTGATCAACTTGGCAATATGCAACAGAAACTGCACACCATCGCTGCTCAGTTGATCTCTAATAGTGTATCTGAAGAAGAGGCGATGGCCTTGGTGGCTGAATATCACACAACCCGTGAAGATCTTTTCCGCTTGATGGATAAGATCTATCAGGGGGAACAGAACAGCGGTGTGGCGCAACGTTCATTTATCGATTGGAATGATATTCCCCGGGTAGGGGTTAAAGTTTTGGATCAGGATCATAAAAAACTGGTGGATCTGATCAATACACTCTATGAGAATATGCGTGATGGTGTAGAGCAGCAGGTGATGAACCGTGTATTGGATGAGTTGGTTAACTATGTTGCGGGTCACTTTAAACGGGAAGAGGATCTCTTTGCCCAATATGGTTATCCCCAACAGCAAGAACATATCCGTGAACATCAGAAGCTGGTTGAAGGGGTTGAAAAACTGGTGGCTGATTTTCAATCGGGAGAGTTTGCGGTGGGGATCGATATCCTCGCTTTCTTAAAAAACTGGCTCAAAGAGCATATCCAACATACCGATATGCAGTACGCGGCCTTTTTCCGTGAGAAAGGGGTTTCTTAAATCTTCTGGGTTCCTGTGCATGGCGGGATGAGGTGAAAGAGAATTTTGATTGAATAAGTAGTTGATCTAACTTTAAGGTGGCTAACTGAAGAGGATAGAAACGGTGATATTGAGGAGGATAGCGAGCGCAATCCTCCCCCTGCCCGAATTAAAATGAAAAGGTAGATTTAATTAAGGCTTGGATGGAATGTTTGGAGCAGGCAGAGTGCTTATTGGTTCGTGTAAAACTATTTTGTCATAGCTGTCTAGTCCAACAAGAAAGTCGATGATTGCAAACGATAGTAGGAATACAATGAGAGAGAATATGATATTCCATTTATCTAAGAAAGAGGCTTTTTTACCACCTTTTTCTACTATCGCCACACTATCAAAGAAGAGTCCCTGAAAAACTGTCATAATGACGAACAGATCGCAGAGGAGTATCCAATATTTTATATCAATATTTTTTATTGTTGAAAATATGTCCGGAGTAACAAAAGAGCCAATTATAAATAGAACTGCTGCTGCAATAGCAAATGAAAGGGTATTTTTCATGGTTACTCTCTCTTAAAATATTGATGTGTTGAATAAAATTAACTCAACAGCTAGAAATATTATGCCAGCTGTATACATTATATATGCTTTTCTTTTATCGTTTGTTTTTGTTGGTGGAACGTGTGCTTCTCTGAGTTTTACTATTCTTCCTGCTATCCAAAAAATACAGAAGGTACCAGATATATCTAGTAAGACGATTTTTGCGATGTTTGATGCTATTATCAAAGATGTTGCCGATAGGATAAAAACTATTGCTAGCGGGATGTGTTCCATATAAAAATCAATATTATTGTATTTGTTGGCAGGGTGGGCTTGACACTCTTCTTGTTCGCCAATAAAAGGCAATAGAATGCTGTTGTTAACCGCAGATGCTATAAGCTCTTTGCGTATTGCCTCTGTTAATGCATCAAATCTTTGCTGCATATTTTCTGTTGAATTTGGATTGTTAATGATTAATAGTGCTTTGAATTTAAAGCTATTGTTTCTTTGCTCTATATCGATACTTATTGAGTATGAAAAAGCAAATGTTGGACGGAAGCTGTGATTTGTGTATATGCTTTTATGTATTTCATAGTCTCTATGCTCATTAAGATCTTCGCTGTTATAGATAATACATTTCCCTTCTTGTGACAAGGCCAAATTCATAGATTCACCTATGAATGATTGTTGTTTGTTTTGTTCTTTTTGGAGGAAATCCTTAAGCTTTTCTTTATCAAAGAGTCCGTTGACAGCAACTCGGATAAGTTTGTTTGTTTCAGGATTGATAATAATGATTGCAATACCTTGTACCTCAAGCTGTTCTCTAAGGATGAAGCAATATTCTTGCAACCCTGAGAAATTTATGCTAGGTGGCTCTTTTTTGCTCATAGCCAGTTGTGTGTTCACCTATTTTCTCCTTTCCATGTGACGAGTATCTTTTCCAGAAAAATGAAAAAAGAAAAGAAAACAATACCAAAAATAGAGATAAAAATCACAGCAGCAAACATAAGTGCTGTATCTAAATAATATGATGCATTCTTAATTAGAAACCCGATTCCTTGATTTGCGCCGACGAACTCTCCAATCACAGCGCCAACAACAGCAAGAGAGCTTGAAATACGCAGAGAAGAAAAGAGATATCCGATAGAGTGGGGAATTCTTAATTTGATTAATGTATCTATCTTTGATGCATTAAGTAGTTTCATCGTATCAAGAAGCGGTTGATCAATATCTTTTAATCCTTGAACTGAATTGACGAGTACTGGAAAAAATGAAACAAGAGCAGCCATTATGATTTTGGATAACATTTCGTTTCCAAACCACAATACAATAAGAGGTGCAATAGCAATCAAAGGTGTGGCTTTTATCGCAACAGCGTAAGGATAGAGCAATGTTTCCAATAACGGGTAAAATATGAACAGGATTGCAATGAAGTAAGCAATGCATCCTCCTAGGATAAATCCTGCGATCGCTTCAAATGCTGTGACGGATAATGCCTCAATTAAGATATTGAAATTATCCAAGATCGCTTTAAAAATCTCGTAAGGTGATGGGAGTATGATTGGGTTGAAATCAAAAATAAAATCAGATGCTTGCCATCCAAGTAAAAGGGCAAAAAAGAAGACGATTGATGTGATTTGTTTGTTTGATGATCTGTTTGACATATCACATACTCCAAATTGACTTTCTAATCTGGAGAGATAGTTCAATAAACGGCTTTGACTCTTTTATGCTATTTTCTCTTGGGTAAGGGAATGGAATATCAAATTTGTGTGCAAGCTTTGATGGTCTTTTTGAAAGTAGAATGACTGAGCTAGAGAGGAAAACAGCTTCTTCGATGTTATGTGTTACAAAAATAACAGTCATTTTGTTTCGTTGCCAGATATCAAGGAGTTCTTGATTTAATATAAAGCGGGTAAATTCATCGAGTGCACTAAATGGTTCATCCATAAGCATGAGGTCTGGTGCATAGGATAGTGCGCGAGCAATGGCGACCCGTTGTTTCATCCCTCCGGATAACTCATGTGGAAATAGCTCCTCAAAGCCAGATAAGTTTGTTATTTTCAGAAGATATTCAGGATCAACCAAGCTATTTTTCTGATGGATGATTTCAGCAGGAAGCTCAATATTTTTTTTAACACTTCTCCAAGGGAAGAGTGCTGGATCTTGAAAAACAAATCCTATCTTTCTTTCTTTTCTGGCTATTCTATTGGGGCGCCCATTAATTGTTACGGTGCCTTGTGTTGGTGCAACGATGTCTCCTATAATTTTAATCAGTGTTGTTTTTCCGCAGCCACTTGGTCCGATAATAGAAACAAATGTGCCAGGCTTAATGGACAGCGATACGTCTTGAAGCGCAGCAACCTTTGCATTTTTGGTTGTGTATTCTTTTGATATGCTTTTTAGTTCAACCATTGGTCTGGCACACAGTTTGTTGAAAGAGGGCTATTGGGCAAAGGAGTGATAAGTCTGATTTAGGAATTGGAGCGTAAAGGCATCGTTTATATTAAAGTCGTTTGATAAAACGCCTTCTTGTTTTAAACGTTTGTAGGTATCTGAGAACATTTCTTTATTCATAAATCCGGCGGGATATGCACCTTGACCGCTCATAACTTCATTGTAAAGGTGTATTCTTTTCATGGAGATTTTTTTGTTTGCTTTTGGGGATCTTTTCGCTAAGGACTTATAGGCTGCATGAGGATTCTTTAGTGTAAAAAGAACGCCCTTTAATGTGGCCTGAAGAAATCGGAGAACGACGCCTGGGTGCTTTTTGATAAAATTATCTGTGGCAAATATGGTGTAGCCATGTGATGATACGCCATATTCGGCAGGGTCTATCGTGTTTATTTCGACCCCTTTTGCAGGTAGGAAAACACCGGCTGTTACTCTGAAAGCCCATTCTGCATCAATTTTCTTTGCGATAAGTTGGCTATAGTCAAACCCCACATCAACCTCTTTGTAACGGATCTGTTGGCGTCTTAAAAAATTTCTTAGGACATCTGTTGATATATGTCCATAGAAGAAACCAATTTTTTTCCCTGACAAATCTTTTGGCGTTTTGATCCCAGATGATTTCAGTGTCAATATGACGGGAAAATTTGAGTTCTTATGAAGGATAGAGAAGGCTTTTATATTATGTCCTTTCGATCTGGCAACAAGCAGAGTATCTGGGCCTCCCAGTACACCAAATTCATTTTGTCCAGAGATTACCATTTTCACAGGATTGAGTTCTTTTGATCCAAGATGAAAAGATACATCTAATCCTGCATTGGAATAGTAGCCTTGATCATAAGCGACATAAAAAGGCGTTTGTCCGGCTTCCACGATAGGAATCGGTAACCTGACACTTACACGTTTTTGTGCGCTGAAAAGGCTTGTGGGGAGCAGAAATAGGCATAGCATTATGCAGATTTTTTTCACTTTTTCCTCCTCTAAGGTGTTTACCCTAATGCTTTTATATTTCAAAAACAAGCTTTAAGGTTACTAATATATTAATCTTATTATTCTGTGTTCTGATTGTCCGTAGTGAGATGAGAATCGCTCCAGGTTCATGCTTTAGATTTCTATCATTGTTGCACTGCTTCCCTGGAAGTATTATTAGGCAGAGGTTATCATACAACCTTTTCATATTCAACAAAAAAACAAGACCTACCCTTTGACAACAAGGGGTTCTAGATTGTCAATAACATGACAAAAGGTTTGTTGTTGAGCTGCCCACTCAAAATATTAAGATTTTCATGCTTTCAGTTTATTTTTTTGTTTATGAAAACAATTAATAATTTCAATTTGTTATGGTTTGTTGGGATGTTTTTTTTCTATCGTGAATAGGTATCAGTCATGGCATATCTAACAATTAATTTATTACAAACATTTTTATTTAGATATTTAATTGCATAAAGAAGTTGTACTATTTATCTGGCTATTTTCCTTCGTGGGGAGGATAGGTTGAGATCATGGAAAATTTTATACTGACTATGACTTTTACTGGCCCTATATCCGTACAGCAGATATCTTGATATCCGTTATGTCAGAAGTGTTTGCCTTGTGCTTGTGTGTGAATAGATAGAAGCTAAAAGAAACATTACGAAGTGACCTAAAGGTGTTTGGCTATCCAAGCGATGAATCGGAGAAACGCTATCGAAGGGGCTTTCTGCTTTGCATGAAAAACAAAAGCGCACAATCAATCCCATATAAAAAAAGCATGACAACGAATTGTTATCATGCTTTAAAAATAGTCACTTTAAAAGCCCTCATTTGAGGGCTTAATTTTCAGCACTTATATCGGATTGATAATGCGTACCGACTCAATACGTTTTTGACTGCACGCCTCAATAATAAACTGAGTCCCATCATGCTCAAAGCTGGTGCCTTCGGCGGGAATATCACCAAACTGCTCTAAAAGGAAGCCGGAGAGGGTTTCATAATTACCATTGCCCGCGGGCAACTCAACGCCTGTGGACTGTTTAAGTGCCACAAGATCCAGGCGGGGATTGACCAGAAATGAACCATCTTCGGCCTGAGCGACATCTTTACCAATGAGATCACCGGTATGGGGAATGGCGTGCTCATGTTCAAGATCACCCACGATCCGCTCAACAATATCTTTCATGCTGACCAGACCGGTGGCACCACCAAATTCATCTACGACAATGGCGATACGGTCGCCATCACGACGGAAGTCCTCCAGGAGTTCTTCAATCTTTTTGGAGCTGTAGACAAAGCGGATCGGTTTGATAAACGATTTAATCGGTGAGTCGTTGGGCTCACCTAACAGGTCCAAGGTATTGACCTGACCGACAACCCGATCAATGCGGCCATCATAGACAGGAATAATCGGATGACCCTGTTGACCGGCGATATCGAGGGTTTCGCGACAGGTGACGTCATTGGATACAGAACTCACGTCCAGATAGTGGATCATGAGATCGCGTACTTTGGTTTGACCGTAGTCAAAGGTCCGGCGGATCATGGTTTTCTCGATGGAGGAGATACCACCACGGGTGCCATCCATCTGAAGCATAAGATCCAGTTCCTCCCGCAGGGTGAACATGCTCTTCTTCTCTTTACCTTTAACCATCCAGGTGATCATTTTGGTCATGGTGGTAAAGATAAACAGCAGGGGGAAGAAGATGATCGAGACCGCTTTTAGGACATAGATCACTTTTGGTGTGAGCACATCCGCGCGTTGTTGGAAGATACTTTTAGGAACGATCTCACCAAACACCCAGATAAGCGGCGCAACCAGAGGAATCGCCAACCAGCTATACTGTTGGCCAAAGAGTTGAACGGAGAGCAGTGTTGCCAGGGTGGTGTTGGTGACAATGGCGATGTTGGTACCCACCAGAGTGGTTGAGAGCAGCCATTCTGGTTTTTTCAGCATATCCACGGCGATGCGGGCGCCGCGATCACCTTTGGCAGCCATATGGCGCAGTTTAAGACGATCCGCACTCACCACACCAATTTCAGAGCCGGAGAAAAAGCCTTCCATAATCAGGCAGATAAACATCAAGAGGATGATCAGTTCAATGGACATCGATATGAACTCCAGAGCGATATTTTTTATGCGTTAGAATTGTTAGTGCAAGCACTAAAATCAGTGGTGTACAGGCATTTCTAATTCGGGTTCTTCCTCTTCCGATTCTTCTTGAACTTCAACCTGAAATGCTTTGAGCAGTCGGATACGGTTATGGGCGACTTTTTCGATATCGAAGCGCCAACCGTTGAGGATAATATGGTCACCTTCAGCGGGGAGTTCGCCATAGCTGTTTAAGAGCAGTCCAGCTAAGGTGATGGCAATCGAAGAGTCGAGATTGCCAGGGAAGTTTTTATTGAAGGAGTCCACCGACATGGCGGCATCAAGGAGATAGACACCGGGTTCTGGCTCATCCACCACCCCGGCGATCACATCTTTGGTCTCGACATGGCGATGCATACCGCCAATATCACCGAAGATGCTGTTGAGCATATTTTTCATTGTGATCAAGCCGGTGACATTACCAAACTCGTTGACCACCAACGCAATAGAGAGTTTGCGTTGACAAAAAGAGGTGAAGAGATCGGTCACCAGGCGGGATTCCGGTACCATGATCGGGCGTCTGAGAAGCGAGGTCAAATCACCAGACTCTACTAAAGTGCTCATATCGGTTTTTAAGAGGTCCCGATAGTGAAGAATGCCGACGATATCATCTTTTGAGCGTTTGTAAACAGGGATCCTTGTGTGGTGACTCTGTTTGAGTCTTTTGAGGATCTCTTGGATGGGGGTTTCATGGGAGAGAAAGTCGATGCTGCCGCGCGGGGTCATGATATCGCGCACTTTTTGACTTCCGAAGCTGAAGATATTTTCGATATATTTTTGTCCAGCCGCATCAATGGAGCCCTCATCCACCGCCTGTTTGGCCAGTGTTTTCACCATATCCTCTGTGATCAGATTACCCTTACGGCGTTCTTTACCGATAATCAGTTCGGTGAAGAACTCGGCAATTTTACGAATCACAATCCGCAGAGGCGTTACGCCTTTGGAGAAGAGGACGATTGGACGGCATAGGAAGGAGGCGAAAGCGACATTATTCTGCACAGCCAATGTTTTGGGTGTAATCTCACCGAAGAGTAGCAGCAGGGGCAGCATGATGGCGATATTGGCCCACCACATATCATCTGGGGAGGCGAGGAAGGCCAGTAGGATGGTAGCGGACAGGTTAGATGCCGCCACGTTCACAAACTCATTGCCGATCAGGATGGCGACAATCAGCTGACGAGGTTTATTGAGCAGCTCTTTAATCAGAGGAAGCTTTTTATGTCCATCACGGCTCATCTGCTCTAATTGAATTTGATTCAAAGAGAAGAAGGCGGTTTCGGAGCTGGAAAACATCCCCGAGAATCCAAGCAGAATCACGAATAAAGCCAATTGAATGACCAGGGTGAATGTAATCTCCATAATGTTTTATCTCACGTTACAGAAAGTTAAGCGCAGGCTCTTAAATTAAGGAGAGCGGTGCCGGGGAAATGACTTTGGCTCTTGTTAAATAAAGAGGTCATCGTATGCTGTTATCTTTAAAAAGCATTCGATTTTTTAAGGATTAAACAATAATATATGAAGTTACCGCGTTAATGTAAACGGTTTATATCCGTAACAGGAGGATGAATGTGAAAAAATAGCCTCTTTAAGACCAATTTATTTTTATGGTGTCTCGATGTTTTTGAGGATATAATTTTATTTAATCTCTAGATATTTATAACGCATTTTATCTGTCTTTCTGTGTCTCATTGGGTTACGAAAAGTATGAGTTACTGGTCGTTTCTTTGTACTGGCCGCCATTCTAAATGTAGCGCAACCAGATGAAGTGGGCGCATTTTTTTATCTCAAATTGTCTTCAGGCGGGTTACAGCGTTGTGTTCTGATGACATTTTAGCGATGTTCTGTGAATTATCGGTACATTTAGAATTGCTGTTGCACTGGACAAAGAGAGAAGGGCTGACTAAAATATGACTAATCTGTATTTTTGGTATTCTAATTATCTTAAGGATATCATAAGATTAGGTTATTTAAACAGACATTGCCTAAAGAGCTTCTTTACTGTGTGAGTATTTTATGTGACTTTTTCACACGCATTTTTCTGAAGATATCGATCGCTTTTTCGTTTGGAGCAACCAAGGCCATGAAGATCTCTCTGGTTTTGCTGCGCAAAGGACTGTTTTGGAATTTTAATAATAAGATCGGTTATTTTAGATTATACAGGGATAGCCCTTAGGTATTTCAATGTATATTTGTTAAGGGGAGTGAATTGCATTGTCCATTCTCAAAAATCTGCCGTTTAGAACAAAGTTGATTATTCTATTTATGATGCCTCTTTTAGCGATGGGCATTTTTGCTGTCGTTGAGGCTGAGATGGCATTAATTGATGTAGCCTATAATCAGTTGAAGTCCGTCCAGGCGATCAAAAAGGCTCAGATCTCAAAATATTTTGATGAGCGGGAAGGGGATATGGGGGTTTTGGTGGAAAACATCTCCACCTTGAGACATGAAGCCTTTCAAAAATTGACGGCTGTACGCGAGACCAAACAACAAGCGGTTCAATCCTATCTGGAGACGATTCGTCATCAGGCGATTACCTTTGGTCAGAATCCGATGACCATTCGTAGTATGCAGCGTTTTAATCGTGCCTTTGCCAGTTATGCAACGGAGTCGGCGCGAACGGAATCTGAACAGCGTGTCATGCGCGCAAAGGTGATGGCTTTCTATAATGAGCAATTCTTAACCAGTTATTCTAGTAAAAATAGAACCAGTACCTTATCGGCAGTCTCCCTTGTTTCGGAGTTATCACCGCACCAATTGGCGTTCCAATACGATTATCTGGCCAATAATAACTACCCTTTGAGTGAAAAACACCATCTTGATCGCGCTCCGATCAATGCCTCTTATAATCACATCCATGCTGAGATTCATCCGGTGATCCGTGATTATCTGGAGCGTTTTGGCTATTACGATATCTTTTTGATCAGTGCGGATACGGGAGAGATCGTCTATTCGGTTTTTAAGGAGACCGATTATGGCCGATCGCTCAAAAAGGGTGTCCTTGCACAGACCGGTCTGGCTAAAGCGTATGCGAAGGCGGCTATTGCTAAGCCTGGTGAAATGGTGATGGTGGACTTCACCCGTTACTGGCCCTCTTATGAAGCCCCGGCTGGATTTATTGCTGTACCGATTTTTAACGGTAACAAACGCATCGGTGTGGCGGCATTTCAGTTTCCCATTGATAAACTGAATGCCATCATGAATCAGCGTGCTGGATTAGGAAAAACGGGAGAGACCTATCTGGTGGGACCAGACTATCTGATGCGTTCGGATTCACACCTTGATCCGAAGCACCATTCGGTGGCGGCGTCCTTTGCTGATCCCATCAAAGGGCGGGTGGATACCGATGCCACACGGGCCGCTTTTCAGGGTAAAACAGAGACCCGTGTGATCATCGATTATAATGGTAATCCAGTGCTATCCGCCTATGCACCGATCAAAGCAGCGGGATTGCATTGGGCGCTGTTGGCTGAGGTTGATGTGGCCGAAGCGTTTAGTCCGCTGGATGAGCATGGGAATGAGTTTTTTAAGAAGTATCAGGAGATGTATGGCTATTATGATCTGTTTTTGATCAATCCGGATGGGTTTGTATTCTATACCGCAACGCGAGAAAGTGACCTGAATACCAATATGGTCAATGGGAAGTTTAAGGATAGTAACCTGGGTGGTCTGGTCAGAGAGGTCTTAAAGAGTAAAAAATTTGGTTTTGCTGACTTTGCGTCTTATGCACCATCCAACGGTGCGCCAGCGGCATTTATTGCGGCACCCGTGGTTAATGATGATCGTGTGGATCTGATTGTGGCGCTTCAGCTCTCATTAGAAGGTATTGATCACATTATGCAGGTACGCGAAGGGTTGGGTGAGAGCGGTGAAAGTTATCTGGTGGGTGCGGACAAAAGGATGCGATCTGATTCTCATCTTGATCCAGAGAACCGTTCGGTGGCGGCTTCGTTTGCTGGTACGGTGAGCAAGAATGGTGTCGATACAGAGGCGAGCAGGGCGGCACTTAAAGGCTTTACGGGTCAGGATGTGATGATCGACTACAACGGTAATTCGGTCTTCTCTTCTTATTCGCCACTGGATGTATTTGGTGTGCGTTGGGCACTGTTGGTGGAGATCGATGAAGCAGAAATTATGGCACCGATTCACCGGGTTGCGATGATTATGGCGATTGCTGCCTTAGTGATCATTGGTTTGGTCGCATTTTTGGCAAACTGGTTGGCACAGGATATTACTCGCCCCATGAAACAGGGGATTCGTATGGCGATGGCCTTGGCGGATGGTCAGTTGGATCAACGCCTTAACGTGGATCGTAAAGATGAAGTGGGTATGCTTGCTAAAGCGTTGAACCAAATTGCGGAAGGTTTGAGTGAGATGATCAGAGGCATCCGTGAGAAAGCCGATGTGATGGCCGATTCTGCAGCGGATTTAAGCCAGGTTTCTCATGAGATGTCTAATGGTTCTCAGACTTTGGGTTCTCAGTCCACCGAAGTTGCGGCAGCAACCGAGCAGGTGAGTGCCAATATGGAAAATGTTGCGACCTCAATGGATCAACTGAATGCAGGTATGCAACGTGTGGCCTCGAATGCGGATGAGATGAACGGGAATATGTCCACCATTTCGGCGGCCGCCGAGGAGGCTAACGTGAATTTATCTACGGTCGCCTCAGCAACAGAGGAGGTCACCGCCAACATGAGTCATGTCAACGAGGCCAGCCAACGGACAGCACAAAATGTTGAGGGGGTGACCCACTCTGTAAAAGAGATGAATGCCTCGATTACCGATGTGCGTATTCGCTGTGAAAAGGCGTCTGAGGAGTCTACGCAGGCTGCACAGCGTATTCAAGAGACCAATACAGTGATGGCTGGATTGGTGGAGAGTGCCCATGAGATCGGTACGGTTGTCAATGTGATTAATAATATTGCCGGGCAGACCAACATGTTGGCCTTAAATGCGTCCATCGAAGCCGCTGGAGCAGGTGAGGCGGGCAAAGGATTTGCCGTGGTGGCCAATGAGGTGAAAGATCTGGCGCGCCAGACCGGTGAAGCGACCAGCATGATCTCCAATCAGGTTGGAACAATTCAGTCCAATGCCGAGTCCTCTGGTGCGGCTACGCAGTTGGTATCAGAGACCATTGAGCGTTTGCAGGTATTCAACGATGAAATTCTTATGGCTGTTCAGGAGCAGACCAGTGCGGTGGAGGAGATTGATCGCGCCATGGGGGAGGCGAATACACAGACCGAGGAGGTCAGCCAACGGGTGGGCGAGGCTTCCAATGGTGCCCAGGAGGTGGCGCGTTCGGTTCAGGAGATCTCCACAGGAATCGATGAAGTCACCCGAAGTGTTGTGTCTACCTCAACAGGTGTTGAATCTCTGGGTGCGTTGGTTTCTGAGTCATTCCAGGCCACGCAGGATATTACGCTTAGAGTAACTGAATCCAGCCGTGCCATGGAGGAGGTGAGCAGCAGTGTGAGTGATGTCAATAAGGCGGCGGATGGTATGCAGTCGATGAGCCAAACGGTGCATAAGCGTGCAGATCAGATGCGCAAAATCGCCCAGGATCTGGAATACTCTTTGGAGCGTTTCCAGATCTGATGTTTGAGATCTTTATTTCACCAAAAGCAAGAATCACTTTTTAAGAAAAAACCGGTGTAATATTCTTTGCTTTTGGTGACTGGATTTTTTGGCTACAACTTAAACGATACGATTTTAAAGGGACGTTGCTTTTTATCCATTGATTTTCGTCAGATTTTAAGCGCTAGGCAGAAATTGAAAAATATGTTATAAAGAGTCAGCACTTTTTAAAGAGAGGTTTAAGGTGTTGATATGGATGGCAACCACGAAAAATCATTGGATGAGATCCAGGAGAAACTGCACCTCCTGAGGGGGCATCTTTGACTACGATCAAGGTAAAAAAAAGTTGCAGGAACTGGGGGCGCTGAGTGCAGACCCTGAGTTGTGGAGCGATCCCAAACGGGCACGCGATGTGATGCAACAGAAAAACCGCCTCGAAAAAACCATCGGCGAGTGGGAACAGCTCTCTGAAAGCGGTGAGGCGTATCGTGAACTTCTTAGCATGGCTGAAGAAGAGAACGATGAAGAGATGCTTGGCGAATTGCAAGAGAATATCTCCGATCTAAAAAACCGTGTTGAGGCGTTGGAGTTGCAACGCATGCTTTCCGGTGAAGCGGATCCAAATGACGCTTTTCTGGAGATTCATCCTGGCGCTGGTGGAACCGAATCTCAGGATTGGGCAGAGATGCTCTTGCGTATGTATCTGCGCTGGTGTGAGGCGGGGGAGTATAAAACCGAGGTGATCGATTATCAGCCCGGTGAGGAGGCGGGGTGTAAGTCGGTGACGGTGCGCGTCTCCGGTGAATTTGCTTATGGCTATCTTAAAAATGAGATTGGTGTGCATCGTCTGGTGAGAATCAGCCCCTTTGATGCCTCGGCACGACGCCATACCTCATTCAGTTCTGTTCATGTCTATCCAGAAATTGATGACAGCATCGACATTGAGATCAACGATAAAGATCTGCGCATTGATACCTTCCGTGCATCGGGCGCTGGCGGGCAGCATGTGAATAAAACCAGTTCAGCGGTTCGAATCACGCATGCCCCTTCAGGGATTGTGGTGCAGTGCCAGAATGGTCGTTCACAACATCGTAATCGGGAAGAGGCGATGAAAATGTTGCAGGCCAGACTTTATCAACAGGAACTGGATGCGCGGCAGGAGCAACAACAGAGTGCCAACGATGCTAAATCGGACATCGCCTGGGGACACCAGATTCGCTCCTATGTTCTCCATCCTTATCGCATGGTCAAAGATCTTCGTACCGGCTTTGAGATGGGGAATGCCGATGCGGTACTCGATGGTGAGTTGGATGGATTTATTCAGGCCGCTCTGGCACAAAGGGTGGCGAGTGGCTGATTTTTATTCATGATGGGACTTAAATCAACTCCTTTTAACGAATGGGCGTAGCGGAATGGATGGATTTGAGAATTTTTGTGCCTATTGTGGTGTACCAATTCCACTCGATGTCGTCGCATGTGATGCGTGTGATGAGAAACAGCAGTCGGGTGAACAGATGCCTGTACAGGATTATGGTCCTGGCTTAGGGGTTCTGGAGTGGATGGATGATCAGACGCCAAGTCTATTGGCTTCTAAATAGCGTTATTATGATTGTAACGATCTGAAACGCGAGGGTTCGTTTCCCCTCGCGTTTTTTTAATGGAAAAATAGGGTGGTGGGTTTTTTATTTGAGTATCCAAGCTAATTGGTATAGAACCATACTGCGGGTATCTTTTAATCGATCGATTATCCCGCATCGGCGTTACTGTTTTTTACCTGATTGATTATGGGTCTGATTTTTTTATAAGGAATGCAGCATGCAAGACGAGAATTCACTGATTGCGGTGCGTAAAGGCAAAGTGGCCGCACTGCGTACACACGGTGTGAATCCCTACCCCAACAACTTTAGACCCGATACGTCCCTGCCTCAGATCCAAAAGGCTTATGCCGAAGAGCGTGATAGCGATACGTTGCAGGCGGTCGCGGTGAAGGTGGCTGGAAGAGTGATTCTGTTGCGTAATTTTGGTAAGTTAACTTTTGCACAGTTACGGGATCAAGAAGGACAACTGCAGATTGCTGTGCAACGGGATCGTGTGGGAGCGGATCTCTATCGCGAGGTGTTTCGTAAGGTTGAAGTGGGCGATATCCTGGGGGTTGAAGGGCACCTGTTTCGTACCAAAACCGGTGAACTTACGGTTCGTGTGGAGAAATTTCAACTTCTTACCAAAGCAGTGCGACCGCTTCCAGAGAAGTGGCACGGCTTAGAGGATGTGGAGTTGCGTTATCGTCAGCGCTACCTGGATCTGATTGTCAATCAGGATGTAAGAACTGTTTTTAAAACACGTTCCAAGATTATTCGCTTAATTCGCCACTTTATGGAGGATTTGGGCTTTTTAGAGGTAGAAACCCCGATGATGCATCCCATTCCTGGGGGGGCTACTGCACGTCCTTTTATTACGCACCATAATGCGCTGGATCGTCAACTCTATCTGCGTGTGGCGCCAGAACTCTATCTTAAAAGGTTGGTTGTCGGCGGTTTTGAGAAAGTTTTTGAGATTAACCGTAACTTTCGGAATGAGGGCTTATCTGTTCGCCATAATCCTGAATTTACCATGATGGAGTTTTATCAGGCGTATGCAGATTATAACGATCTGATGGATCTTACTGAGACGCTCTTTGCGCATGTTGCTAAAGCGGTTAAAGGGGATACAGCATTTGAGTTTCAAGGCCGAACGCTTGATTTTGCCCCGCCTTGGCCCCGCTTAACCTTAGAAGAGGTGTTGGTGCGTGATGCGGGGGCTACGCTTGATCAACTCTCTGATCGGGCTTCTATGGAGCGTTTTGCGGCTGAAAAAGGGGTGGCGCTGGATAAAAAGTGGGATGATGGCCAGGTATTGTTGGAACTTTTTGAGGCGCTGGTTGAGAAAAATCTCTTTCAACCTACTTTTATCATTGATTACCCTGTCTCGGTTTCACCGCTCTCCCGCCGTTCGGATCAGCGGCCTGAGATTGCCGAACGTTTTGAGCTTTTTGTGGGGGGCTGGGAGGTGGCCAATGCCTTCTCAGAGCTTAATGATCCTGAAGATCAGGCGGCGCGGTTTCAAAAGCAGGTGGAGGCTAAGGAGGCGGGGGATAATGAAGCGATGCATTTTGATGCCGACTATATTCGCGCTTTAGAGTATGGTCTTCCTCCCACTGCCGGTGAAGGGATTGGTATTGATCGTCTGGTGATGCTGCTCACCGATTCCCCCTCGATTCGGGATGTGCTGCTCTTTCCTCAGATGCGACCTGAGGCGGGATAAGATGATGCAGCGGTGGTATGAGGTGTTTATTGGCTTGCGCTATCTGCGCGCCAAACGCTCCCAACGGTTTATCAATGTGATCGCTGTACTCTCCACCTTAGGCATTACGCTGGGTGTAGCCGCTTTAATTGTTGTTCTCGCGGTGATGACCGGTTTTAAGACCGAGTTGCAGCGCCAGATTCTGGGGGTCACCGGTCATGTACTGGTCCAGCCCCACTTTGGTGCGATGGCAAACTATCAAGAGGTGCTCTCCACTGTGGAGAAGGTGAATAATGTACAGGCGGCGAGTCCCTTTATTTTAGGTCAGGCGATGCTGGCTGCCCAGGGTCGATCTGTTGGTGTGATGTTGCGTGGTATTGATCCGATCCGGGAGAAGAGGGTCTCTTCTTTAGCGGATAATCTGATGGTGGGCAAACTGAAGGATCTCTCTGGATATGGGATTATTTTAGGTCGCGATCTGGCCAGTATACTCTCTTTGGTGGTGGGCGATAAAGTGACAGTTTTAGTCCCTACAGCCAATATGACACCGATTGGTACGATGCCGCGTATGCGTAGATTTCGTGTGGTGGGTATTTTTGAGTCGGGTATGCATGATTATGATAATACCTTGGCTTATGTGGCGCTTGAAGATGCGGCAAAACTGCTTCGATTAGGGGATCGTGTCTCCGGGATTGAAATTCGTACACCCCATCCAGATCTGGCTTTTGAAGTGCGTGAGAAGGTGTATAAAAAGCTGGATGAATATTTCTGGGTACGGGACTGGATGCAGATGAATCGCAATTTTTTCCGTGCCCTAAAAATGGAGAAGGCCACCATGTTTGTGATCCTCTTTCTGGTGGTGGTGGTGGCGGCTTTTAATATTATCTCCAGTTTGATCATGGCGGTGATGGATAAGCGCAGCGAAATTGCCATTCTAAAAACCATGGGCGCTCGTTCAGGAAGTATCATGATGATCTTTCTGGTTAATGGAGGAATTATCGGTATCATCGGCACACTTTGTGGAATGCTGCTTGGCTTGACGCTGGCCTGGAACTTAGAGCCGGTGCTGGCATTTGTGGAGAGAACCTTTGGAATTCAGATTCTCTCTGGTGATGTCTACTTTATCGATCATCTGCCATCGGTGGTTGAACGTTCCGATGTGGTCTGGATCTGTGGTATCAGCCTGATTATCTCTTTTGTTGCGGCACTCTATCCGGCTTGGCGTGCTTCACGTATCGATCCTGTGGAGGCACTGCGTTATGAGTGAGGTGGTGCTCTATACTGAGAAGGTGGGAAAATCTTTTCAATCTGCGGGTGGCTCCATGACCATCTTTAAAGCGATTGACTTTCAGCTCTATCGGGGGGAGATGGTGGCTCTGCTGGGGGTCTCCGGTGTGGGAAAAAGTACCTTTTTGCAGATTTTAGGGGGATTGGATCGACCCTCAACCGGCGAGGTCTTTCTTAATGATTGTTCACTCTATAAACAGTCTGAAAAGATCAGAGCCACCTTAAGAAACCAAAAGATCGGTTTTGTTTATCAATCTCATCGTCTGTTGGCGGAGTTTACCGCTTTAGAAAATGTGATGATGCCGTTGTTGATTCGTAGAGATACGCCTGAGAAAGCACGGCTTACAGCGGAGAATGTGCTTAAGGAGGTGGAGCTTGAGGATCGACTCCACCATAAACCCGGTGCACTCTCCGGTGGTGAGCGACAGCGGGTGGCGATTGCCAGAGCGGTGGTGGGTCAGCCCGATCTTCTTTTAGCAGATGAGCCCACCGGTAACTTAGATGGTGATACCGCAGAACGGGTATTTATGCTGCTGCGTAATTTAAACGCCACCAGAAAACTCTCCTGTGTTATGGTGACTCACAATGCCACGTTGGCGGCTAAAATGGATCGGCAGATGGTTTTGCATAACGGTACAATTTTAGAACAGGGTAATCTACTTTAAGGTAAGCATTCAATCGCGTGTGGAACAGCCATGTCTTTGGAAAACGATGTAAAGGATGCGCAGATTCTGATTATCGATGATCAGCCTGCGAATGTTAAACTCCTGGAAAAGTTATTGCTCAATGCTGGTTTTACGCAGGTTGATGTGGCCATAGACCCGCGTGAAGGGCTCAAATGCTATACCAAGAAGCATCACGATCTGGTGTTGCTGGATATTCGCATGCCTCACCTGAATGGATTTCAGGTGATGGAGAAGATGCGCGATTTAGAACGGGACTCCTATATCCCTGTTCTGGTGCTTACCGCGCAAACGGATCGAGAGACAAGGGAGCGCGCCCTAGAGGGCGGTGCGAAAGATTTTCTTACCAAGCCTTTTGACCGTGTAGAGGTGTTGAGCCGTATTCAGAATATGCTTAAAGTACGGCTGTTGCATAAACAGGTGCGGCAACAGAATCAAACCTTAGAGGCGCGTGTCCGTGAGCGAACCCAGGAGTTGGAGGATACACGCCTGGATATTGTACGCCGGTTAGGGCGGGCGGCGGAGTATCGGGATAATGAGACCGGATACCATATTGTGCGCATGAGTCGTTATGCGGAACTTTTGGCGACGCGCGTGGGCTGTGATACGGATTTTTGCCACCTGATTTTACACGCCAGTCCAATGCATGATGTGGGAAAAATTGGCATACCCGACCATATTCTTAAAAAACCGGGTGCACTGACGCCTGAAGAGTGGACCATCATGAAGACCCATACCACCATCGGTGGCGATCTTTTGGCGGATAGTGATTATCCTTTATTGATGATGGCACGAGAGATTGCCTTGACCCATCATGAGCAGTGGTCAGGGGGGGGCTATCCGAATGGTCTATCTGGTGAGGAGATTCCCTTAGCTGGCAGGATTACTGCAATCAGTGATGTGTTTGATGCCTTAACCTCAAAACGTCCTTACAAAGAGGCGTGGCCTGAGGAGAAAGCGATTGCATTAATTAAAGAGCAGGCAGGGCGTCAGTTTGATCCCACACTCGTTGATCTCTTTTTAAGTATTATTCCGGAAGTTTTGCAGATTAAAAAGCGTTCTCAAGATCCACTGTAGACCGTTGTCAGGCTTTTTTAAGGAACCGCTCTTATGTCTTTATCTTCTCTGGAAGAAAGATTTCTCTCTCTCAAAGCGCAGTATATCGATGCACTGCCTGATTTGGCGATCAAGTTAGAGAGACTGTTGCAGAAGATTTCAGAGACGCCGGATAAGGATCGGTATTCTTGTGAGTCGCTGTTTATCTGTGTGCATGGTTTAATGGGTACGGCGGCCACTTTTGGATTGGAGAGCATCAGTCGAGAAGCTTCTTATCTCGTTGCACTGATTCAGCCCGTTTTTAAAGATAAGGTGGATTGTGGTGAGCTTTTTCATCACAAATTTTCAGAGCACCTGGTTATTTTACGGCAAACTATTGTTGCTGTGCAGACGGAGATGCAACAACTTCAGGAGCAAGGGGGATGGCATCAAAAACTGCCTTTGGGGTTTTCTCCAGAAGCGCGACGCATTTTTGCCTGCTGTGATCAAGAGGATCTGCTTAAAAAAATTGATGAGCGTGGTCGGCGTCTGGGATTTAAAATAGAACGCTTCGCCTCTCTTGATGACCTTCGGCAGGCGATTTTAAAAGAGATGCCGTTAGGGGTATTGGTTTCAGCGGAAGATCAAAATCAGACACCGCCAGAACCGCTGGCCTTTTCTCATAAACATGGCCACATGATGGCGCCAGTACCGGTGATTGTGGTGGCGGATGAGGATCGTTTCTCTGCACGTCTTTGGGCGGCGCGATTGGGTCATACCCATTTTGTCTGTCAACCGGTCAATATCTATCAGTTGATCCATGCTTTGCGTGCGGAGATTACCATGCGGGCGGATGCCCCTTATCGGGTTTTGGTGGTGGATGATGATCCCATGCTGGCGGAGCTTTACCGTGCTGTTTTAGAAGAGGCGGGATTGGTGGTAAATGTCTCCCATGATCCTGAGAAGGCGTTTCGTCGTCTGCGCCGCTTTACACCGGATCTGGTGGTTCTGGATCTGCATATGCGGGGTTGTAATGGTATTGAGTTGGCCAGTGTTTTTCATCGCTTAGATGGTTTTCAGCAACTGCCGATTTTGTTTCTTTCAGGATCGCAGGATTTAGGTCAGAGATTGCATGATTATAATCTGGCCCACGAAGATTATCTGATTAAACCAGTCTATCCCACCGCACTTGTAAGGGTGGTTTTAAGGCGTTTGAGTCGTGTGCAGCGTCGTAATAGAGATCGCGAGCATCTGCAAGGGGTGCTTTTAGAGCTTGAGAATATTCAGTTTGCCCTAAATCGTCATGCCATTGTCAGTATTACCGATATCTCCGGGCGCATCACCTATGTGAATGAAAAATTTTGTGAGGTGAGTGGTTATACGCAGCAGGAGTTGTTGGATAAGACCCACCGTATTGTCAAATCCGGTTATCATTCGTTGGAATTCTATCAGGAGATGTGGGGGACCATTTTGCAGGGAAAGGTGTGGCATGGACAGGTTAAAAATCGTCGTAAGGATGGTGGCTTCTATTGGGTGGCGGCAACCATCATCCCTTTTCTGAATAAGAAGGGAAAACCTTATGAGTATGTGTCGATCCGTACGGATATTACGCAGCAGAAGCAGGCGGAAGGTCAGCGCCGCTCCATGGCACTTTTTGCGGAGATGAATCCGGCACCGGTGATGCGGGTCAATGGTAAGGGCATTCTGATTGAGGCCAACCCGGCGGCCTGGCAGATGGTTAAGCCTTTAAAGTTAAAAGCCAGGATTGGCCATCATGTTTCCAAGATGTTACCCGGTGTTGAGCAGGTCGATTTTGTCTCCTGTATCAAAAATGATGAAAATATCAATTTTGGTATTCGCTTTGATCACCGTTATTTTAATTTTAATGTGCAAGGGGTATCCGATCTAGGGGTAGCGCATGTTTATGGGTCGGATATTACAGAGCAGAAAATTGCTGAAGAGACCCTGCGTGAGAGTGATGAGCGTATCCGTGCCATTGTACAGAGTGCCATGGAGGGAATTGTGGTACTCGACTCTGAAGGCTTGATTGAACTCTTTAATCCGGGTGCAGAGCGTATTTTTGGCTTTAGTGCTGAAGAGATGATCGGTGAGCGTATTTTTAATCTTCTTCCGCAGACCAGAGAAATTTTCTCCCAGATTCAATCTGCCCAATCGATGGATCATGGTGTTGATCAAGGAGAGTCCCGCACTTTAGGTTTAGGCTATGAGATGACGGGGCAGAAAAAAGGGGGCGAGGAGGTCTCTTTAGAGTTGTTGATCTCAGAGTTTTTTCTTGGCAAAAGACGCATGTTTACCGGCGTGGTTCACGATATTACCCAGCGTAAAAAGGAGGAGCGTGAGCTGCGGCTGGCCAAGGATATGGCGGAGAAAGCGAGTCGGGCGAAGTCTGAGTTTTTATCCGGTATGAGCCATGAGTTAAGAACGCCGATGAATGCGGTATTGGGGTTTGCACAGCTGTTAGAGTCTGATCCAGATGAACCGTTAAGTGAAAATCAGCAGGATAGTATCCAGGAGATTATGAAAGCGGGTACGCATCTTTTAGAGCTGATTAATGAAATTTTGGATCTTGCCAAAATTGAAGCGGGTAAACTTAAACTGAAGATCACCGATGTGGCGCTGCGTGATGTGTTGCAGGAGTCTTTAACGCTGGTTCAGACGTTGGCGAATCAGAATGATGTGATCCTGCGTTGTACAGCGGAGGATATGGCTTGTGATCATTATCTTGTGCAGGCGGATCATACCCGTTTAAAACAGGTGCTGCTCAATCTGCTCTCAAATGCGATTAAGTATAACCGTCCCCAGGGCTTGGTTTCTATACGCTGTGCCTTAGATGAATATAATCAGGTTAAAATTACGGTTTCAGATACAGGCGTGGGCATTGCTGAAGAGAATATTGCCACCGTTTTTGAACCCTTTGATCGGATCGGTGCAGAGCACTCTGGCATTGAGGGGACAGGGATTGGCTTGGTGATTACCAAACGTTTGGTTGAGCAGATGGGCGGCACGGTGGGGTTAGAGAGCCGTATGGGGGAGGGGAGTTCCTTTTGGTTAACACTTCCCTTAAGTGAGGTGGTCCATGGTGTTGAGACTTCTGATTCATCATCATCTGTGGCCCAAGTGCAAGCAGAGGATTTACAGAAACAGAAGCGTTTAACCCTGCTCTATATTGAAGATAATCCCACCAATTTAAAGTTGGTGGAGCGTCTGGTGAAACGTTGTCCCTGTCATATCGCTTTTATGGCGGCCGAAGATGGTCTCTCCGGCCTGGAGATGATCGAACGCGAAGCACCGGATATTATTCTACTGGATATTAATCTTCCAGGCATGAATGGTTTTGAGATTCTATCAAAACTTCAGGAGCGAAATCTGGTGGATGCGACGCCTGTGATCGCGGTGAGTGCCAATGCCATGCCGGATGATATCCAGCGTGGGGAGCGTGCAGGATTTTTTCGTTATCTAACTAAACCGTTGGCTGTGGATCTGTTTATGGACGCATTGAATGAAGCGATTGAACAGGTCTTGCCAGAAGCGCTAAAACTTGAGAGTTAGGTGTGTTACTATCTTCCGATTTAATTGCTAAACTGATTATCTGGGCGCCTCCGGTGATTATTGCGATCACTTTTCATGAATGGGCGCATGGCCGGATGGCCTATTCTTTTGGTGATCCCACCGCAAAACAGATGGGTCGTTTGTCACTCAATCCGATGGCACATATTGACTGGGTGTGGACGGTGGCGGTGCCTCTGTTAATGGTGATCTTCTCCCCCTTTGTTTTTGGTGCCGCTAAACCGGTGCCTGTGGATATACGTAACTTAAGAGAGCCAAGGCGTCAGGCGCTCTTCTGGGTGGCATTTGCTGGACCTCTGATGAATATTTTTCTGGCGATCATCAGTGGATTTCTTTTTTATCTTGTGGTTCTGTTGCCCTCTTATTTTGCTGTACCTTTAGTCGAAGTGCTTAAAGCTTCGATTCAGATTAATGTGCTGTTGGCGGTGTTTAATCTGATCCCGATTCCACCGTTGGATGGGGGAAAAATTCTACTCACGATGGTGCCTGCACAGTGGGCTTATACGCTCAGCCGTTTGGAGCCTTATGGACTGATTATTATTGTGGTCCTGGCCCTGTCTGGCATTTTAGGGATGATTCTGCATCCGGGCATGGCGATGCTCTACGAGCTGATTCAATGGATTGTGCTTTAGTTTTTTTTATATATAAATGTTTTTCTTAAATTAAATGAGGAGTTTAAGATCATGAGTGGTCGTCCAGTTGTACTCAGTGGTGCGCAACCCACAGGACAGTTAACCTTGGGAAATCATCTGGGGGCGATCCGTCACTGGGTGGCCATGCAGGAGTCCTGTGATGCGCTCTACTGTATTGTTGATCTCCACGCTTTAACCGTTCGCCAGGATCCCAAAATATTGCGAGAGCGTATTTTTGAGCTGGCGGCGATCTATCTGGCCTGTGGCATTGATCCTGAGCGGAGTACGGTTTTTATTCAGAGTCAGGTCTCTGGTCATGCCGAACTGGCATGGATTCTCTCCACTTTTACCCAGTTGGGTGAGTTGGAGCGGATGACCCAGTTTAAGGATAAATCCCAACGGCATAAGCATAATATTAATGCGGGGCTTTTTACCTATCCGGTATTGATGGCGGCAGATATTCTGCTCTACGATACCGATCAGGTGCCTGTGGGTGAGGATCAAAAACAGCATCTGGAGTTAACGCGCGATATTGCTAATCGATTTAATGGCATTTATGGGCCGGTATTTAAGGTTCCAGAGCCGATGATTGCAGAGGGGGCCGCAAGAGTACGTGATCTGCAAGATCCCACCAAAAAGATGTCGAAGAGTGCCCCTTCAGAGCTGGCTAAGGTGATGATGCTGGATGAACCTGCAAAAATTCGTAAAAAGTTTAAGCGGGCAGTGACGGATAGTGAAGGGATTATCCGTTTGGATGAAGCGAATCAACCAGGTGTGGCTAATCTTCTGCATATCTGGTGCGCTACCACCGGTAAATCCATGGCGGAGGCTTTAGAACATTTTAGCCATAATATGTATGGTAAGCTGAAGGTGGAGACCGCCGATGCGGTGGTTGAGGTGTTAGAGCCGATTCGTAATCGCTATCTGGAGCTACAGCAGGATCAAAGTTATCTTAATGAAGTGTTGGCTAAGGGTGCAGATGAGGCGAGCGTGCGGGCGGATAAAGTACTGAAAAAGGTACTGGAGGCTGTGGGATTACCACCTGATATGCGCAGGTTTGGATAATTAATATGAAGATAGGAGGCCAGCGACGCTACTATGGCCTCTTATTTTGGTTTAAGTGAGAAAAGCGATGTTAATTGATTTTACTGTAGAGAACTTTGCCTGTTTTCGGGATGAAATCATGCTATCAATGCAGGCGATGGATGTGGAGATTGATGAAACACAAGATATATGGGATATTGAAGATCAAAAGTTAACTTGGCATCAGAATCATGAAATTCCATGCCAAACAGATGCGGGGTTTTCTTTTAATCTGTTACCTGTAGCAACGGTTTATGGTAGTAATGGACATGGTAAAACAAAGTTAGTTCGAGCAATATCTTTTGCACAGGCGTTGGTTAGACAAGGAGAGTTGAATCAAAATAGATTTTCATTTTCAGAACCTTCTTTTCGTTTGCATTCTTCGTATTTGTCTAAACCTTCTTATTTTGAGTTTCGTATTTTCTGTAAAAAAAATATATATTTGTATGGTTTTGAAATTAAAGGGGATATCGTAACCGATGAGTGGCTATTTATTGTTCCAGGTCAGAAAGATAGGGATGATCAGCTTATTTTTGAGCGAAAAACAGATCCAGAGACAAAAAAGGTAAAAATAACATTTGGTGAGATCGACGCGTTGGATGTTGCCAAGATGGTTGAAAAAATGATGCAGGCGAATCAATTTTTTTTATCCAAAGGTGTTAAAAATAACGTGCATGATCTTGATGATGTTTATGAGTGGATATGCAAAAAACTATTTGTGCTTGAACATGAGATGTTATTTGAATTGACAACGGTACTCTATGAGAATCGCTCTCCACAGGATTTTGAAGAAATTTCTCAACTGATACAACAGGCTGGTATAGGAATAGAAAAAATTTGTATGATGAAGCGCGTTGCTGATGCAGAAACAATGAATTTTTTTAAACGTCAAATCCGACAAAATACAGGTGGCCGCAATGCGATTCCAATGGGTCCATTTCGCTTTTTAAAATATGATGAACAGGAGAAATGTTGGATGACGCATGAGGTTATTGCTTGCTATTTAGATCAGGAAAAGAAGCCTATTCATATGTCTTTAGAGGATGATGAATCCGCCGGCACAAGACAGCTTATGTGTTTGTTGCCTTTTTTACTGTTTATGAAAGATAATGATATGGTGGTATTGATTGATGAACTGGATAGAGCGCTGCATCCGGTAATAGCCCATTTTTTTCTGAAAGAGTATTTAAGTCGTGCTGGAAGTTATAAGGCACGAACACAATTGATTTTAACGACGCACGAATCTGTATTGGTTGATCTTGAGTTGTTAAGACCTGATGAGATTTGGTTTCTTGATAAAAATATTGAGGGAAATGTTCAGGCAATATCTCTGGCAGATTTTGATTTTCCTCAACATGTGGATATGCAAAGGGCTTTTTTGCAGGGACGTTTTGGCGGAACGCCAATGATTGATAATTTGGTTGATATGTAAGTGTAAGAGGGAGATAAAGAGATGGCAAGAAAGCCAAAGCCGAGTGGTTTAGAAAAGCGAAAAAAGCAAAGAGAGAAGGCAGAGACACGGCATCCTAGAAAAACACGAATTGTTGTGGGCGTGGAAGGGAAAAAAACAGAACCCGCTTATTTTAAAGGTTTTAATCAACCATGGAAGTATCCTGTTGTGGATGTTCGTCCCCCTTCCGAAGGTTCAAAAGCGGATCCTCGTCAAATCTTAGCTGATTTAATTAAACGGAAGGGTAAACATCGAGATGCAGACGATTGGCAAGAACAATTTTGGTTGGTAATCGATACAGAAGCCAATCTTCACGCAAGGCATATTCCTGAAGTGATTAAAAAAGCCAAAGCTGAAGGCTTTCATCTGGCAATCAGTAATCCCTGTTTTGAAGTTTGGTTACTCTGTCATTTTGAGAAATTTGGTAGGATGTTTGAGAATTGTGAAGCTGTGGAGCGTGACTTGAGTCACTGTTTGGAGCAGAGATATAATAAAAAATATCAAAAAAATAATATCCATTTTGGTGATTACAGCGCTTTTATTGATCAAGCGGTTGAGCATGCAAAAGAGATAACTCGGCAGGAAGGTCAGCACTCTTGGCCGCAATCACCGGGCACCGATGTTTGGCGGTTGGTTCAATTATTGCCCTCTCCATCAGCTTAAAGGAAACGTTTGTGAAAAAACAAAAAGGTATCAGATTACAAAAATGGCTGGCTGAAGCGGGGATCTGTTCCCGGCGTGCAGGGGAGCGGCTGATTGCTGAAGGGCGTGTCAAGGTCAATGGCAAGATCATCAGAGAACAAGGACTCCGGGTGACAGATCACGATCATATTCTCTTTGATGGCCAGCCTGTAAGGTTGAGATCGGAGGAAAAACGTTTTGTGATTGCACTCCATAAACCGGTAAGGGTGATCTGCTCACGTCATGATCCTGAAGGGAGAAAAACGGTCTTTGATCTGATTAAAGGGGTGCGTTCCCGGCTATTGATGATAGGCAGGCTTGATTTTAATACCACAGGTTTAATTTTATTGACCAATGATGGTGAATTAGCGCACCGTTTAACCCACCCCTCCTATCAGGTGATGCGGGAGTATCGTGTCAGGGTGCATGGCGTGTGGCAGGAGGAGAATTTAGCGCTACTGCAAAAAAAAGGGGTGGAGCTAGAAGATGGTCCCACTGGAGCGCTGGATATTCAGATGGATAATATCGAGATTGATGGCGCGAACCGCTGGTTCACCATTCGATTGCGTGAGGGTAAGAATCGTTTTATCCGTCGTCTTTTTGAGAAGCTGGGATTGGAAGTTTCAAGGTTGTTGCGGATTGAGTTTGCAGGGGTTGCCTTAGGTCGGATGCGTCCAGGACAGTGGCGTTATTTGGAGGCTGAGGAGGTTGAGGCGCTCTGTCAGTTGGTGGCGCTTAAGGCGTCTTCGTCTCTTCGCCCAGAGCATAGAGGAGTTGCCGGGCGGCCTCGCGGGGGTTCGAGGCGTGCAAGATCCCACGGATCAAAGCCACGCCGCTGGCGCCAGCCTCAATCGCGGCGCTAACATTATGGGCAGAGATGCCCCCTAAAGCCAATACTGGACCGGGTATAATGGCGCACATCTGTTTGAAGAGTTCCACGCCTAAGGTATTGGCACCGGGATGGGATCGGGTAGGAAAGAGCGGTGAGAGGGTGACATAATCCGCGCCTTGTTCAAAGGCTTTTTTAGCGCACTTAATTTGATGGCAGGATTTGCCCAGTAAAAGATGCGGCCCTAAAAGCTGACGGGCGGTATGGACAGGCAGGCCGTTTTCAGAGAGGTGCACACCATCTGCGTTAAGGGCTAAAGCAATATCAATTCGGTTATGGATAAGAAAGTGGGCGCCATATTTTTGTGTGTACTCTGTCATACGCTGACCTAGATTATAAAAGGCGCGTGTCTCCCACTGTTTTTTTCTGAGCAGAAAGTATTTAACACCTTCTTCAAGTGCGACCTCAAAGGCGGAAGAGCATCGTTCATCTGCTGTGGAGATCAAGAGCAGATTGGGAGGAGGATTTTTGATATGGGGAGGAGAGGTATCCATCGAGATTTAAAAAGCTCCAGATCGCTAGGCAACGCCGATCCATTTATGGGTTTGTAGTGAAAGGCGTAGACGCCCCTGGCTCTGCATGACCAGTTGAAAACAGCGTTCGACGGCTTTAGGATCGGGATGACTTTTTTGTGCCAGCGGTTGAACAAGAACATTAGCATAACGGTGGCTGTAGTGGTTTATCTCCTCAATGAGTGCGGTACTGGGGTTGGCACTGACGATATATTTTATTTCGTTTGCATGTTTAAAAAAATTCTCAGAAATGGGGCGCTTAGGAGATAGAGTAACCCAATCCACTTTTTGGGGCAATGTTCCTCCGACACCACTGGTCTCCATGGCGATCCAGAAGCCCGCTTTTTTTAGATGTGTAATCAGTGTGGAGAGCTGTTTAACCGCCAGAGGCTCACCGCCGGTGAGCAGGAGTGATTTTATATCTGGAGATATTTTTTTTAATTTTTTTAAAATGGTATTGATGCTCATCCATTGGCAGGCATCGGGATCACGGTGCAAGGGTTCATCGCACCAGGTGCAGGAGAGGGGGCATCCCCAGACCCTTAAGAAGAGCATCGGTTTTCCAGTATGGAGACCCTCCCCTTGAACCGAACTGAAGAGATCGCAGATGGGATAGGTGATGTTATTCTGTTGAGACACGGTGATCCATTTTTATGTTTAGATTATGCAACAAAAAAGCCTAATTTTTTTGCATCTTTCCGTTTGGCTTTTGCCCAGGAGCGTTGGGTTTCCCAAAGGATGGCGGCATGAATTTTGGCCTGTCCCATATCGGGATGATCATCGAGATTTTTCATGCACCAGCCCATAATCCAAGCGGCCAGATATTCAGCGGAGGGGTAGGGGAGTTCGCTGATGCTCTGGCTTAAGTCGTGGTGATCCAGATAGGGTTGAATCAGATGTTCTTCCACCTGTTTTTGAATGCGGCCAAAATCAGTGATAAAACCAGATTGGGGGTTTTTGGGGTGGATAGCGCGTACAGGACCAGAAAAAATCAGTTCCAGACGGTAGGAGTGGCCGTGGAGGCGTTGGCAAGGGCCATCGTGGTAGGGCAACGTATGCGCTGCTTCAAAGGTGAAAATGCGCGCGATTTTCATAATCATCAGAGGTCTAAAAAAGGGAGAGGGGAGCAGTTATGCTCCCCTCTAAAAAGTTAATCCGTTTTATTTTCTTTTATTTCTGGTTTTATGTTTTTCAACGTGGGTTCGGATGTCGCGTGTCAGGGTTTCTAAGGTTTCATTCACTCCTGCGATCACCGTTGGCGCGGCGCGATGGACGGTTATGGTTTTACCCACAATATTCACGATCGCTTTCACTTCGATGCGTTGATCGTTACGGTGGGCCTTTTTTTCGATACTCAGTCGTGCATGGGTGATCGGTCCAAAACGCTGGTCTAAACTATCCATGCGTTTTTGTACGCGTTCACGCAGTTCGTTACCGATTTCGATTTGGCGTCCTTCGATTTTCAGATCCATTCTCTACTCCACGATTTAGCCGCCTAAGATTGCCAGCAGAACACCTGCGGCAACGGCGGAGCCGATGACCCCAGCAACATTGGGGCCCATAGCATGCATAAGAAGAAAGTTTTGCGAATTCGCTTCCAGGCCGACCTTATTGACAACCCGGGCCGCCATAGGAACAGCCGATACACCTGCTGCACCAATGAGCGGATTAATTTTACCGCCTGAGGTACGATGCATCAGTTTACCCATCAGGAGTCCAGCAGCGGTACCAACGGAGAAAGCGATCATGCCCAAGATAAGTATACCCAAAGTTTCTAAGGAGAGAAACTTATCGGCTGAGAGTTTGGTACCGACGGCGAGTCCTAAGAAGATGGTGACAATGTTGATGAGTTCATTTTGTGCGGTTTTTGAGAGTCTTTCAACCACGCCACATTCACGCAACAGATTACCAAAGGTGAGCATACCAATCAGTGGTGCGGCGGTGGGCAGAAAGAGGGCACAGAGCAGTAAAACGGTTAAAGGAAAAAGAATTTTCTCTAACTGTGAAACAGGTCTGAGTTGTTGCATCACCACCTGGCGCTCCTCCTCTGTGGTGAGCGCTTTCATGATTGGGGGTTGGATGATCGGCACCAAAGCCATATAGGAGTAGGCCGCCACCGCAATTGCGCCCATAAGATCTGGTGCCAAGCGTGCGGAGAGAAAGATTGCTGTGGGTCCATCGGCGCCACCGATAATACCAATGGCTGCGGCATCGGTGATCGAGAAATCAAAGCCGGGCAGGCTGTTCATTGCTAAGGCACCAATGAGGGTAAAAAAGATCCCAAACTGTGCCGCAGCACCTAAAAAAATGGTTTTAGGATTAGCGATCAGGGGGCCAAAGTCGGTGAGTGCACCGACGCCCATAAAAATCAGCAGTGGGAAGATGCCACTCTGCACACCGGTGGTATAGATCAGATAGAGTGCGCCATCCGGGGGGGTATTCACCCCCGCAATGGGAATATTGGTAAGGATGGCACCAAATCCGATGGGAACCAACAGCAGGGGTTCAAAGTTTTTGTTGATGGCCAGGAACAGGAGCAGACTGCCGACACCGATCATCGAGATTTGACCGATGGTAAAGTTGGCAAGTCCGGTACTGCCCCAGAGCATCATGAGCTGTTCCATAATCCGCTCCTTTTTCTAACCTAACATGAGGAGTGGGTCGCCCGATTGAACTGCATCTCCCTCTTTAACCATAATCTGTTGCACGGTTCCGGCTTGTGCGGCCCGAACTTCGGTCTCCATCTTCATTGCCTCTAAGATGATGACCACTTCATCTTTGGCCACGGTTTGTCCCTGTTGTACAGGAACTTTAAAGATATTGCCGGCCAAGGGAGAGTTTACAGGAGTTCCTGCCGTTGCAGGTGCAGGTGCTGCAGGAGCCACGGGTTGTGCTGCGGTGACTTCTCCGGCCGGTCCCACCTCAACCTGATAGGCTGTACCGTTAACAACCACCCGATACTGTTCGGGTTGATCGTTTGTTGTTGTGGGCGTTGCAGCAGGTGCTGGCGCTGCGCTCTCCTTCTCCTCCTCTTCCCAGGGGGGTGGCTCGAAGGCTTGAGGATTATTACGGTTCTCAAGGAACTTCAGTCCCACTTGTGGAAAGAGCGCATAGGTGAGTACATCATCGATAAAATCATCGGCGGTGCGGATATTTTTCTCTTTAGCCAGTTTTTGCAGTTCATCGGTGAGTTTATCAACTTCAGGCTCTAAGAGATCGGCGGGACGGCAGGTAATGGCCTCATTACCCTCTAAGACACGATCCTGGAGCGCTTTATCTACAGGCGCGGGTGCTGCACCATATTCTCCTTTAAGAACCCCAGCGGTCTCTTTAGCGATGGTTTTATAGCGCTCACCCATGAGCACATTGATCACCGCCTGCGTGCCGACAATCTGTGAGGTGGGGGTGACCAGAGGGATATAGCCAAGATCTTTACGCACCTTGGGGATCTCTTCTAAGACGGCATCCAGTTTATCTTCAGCGCCCTGCTGGCGGAGCTGGTTCTCCATATTGGTGAGCATACCGCCTGGAACCTGTGCCAGAAGAATGCGTGAATCAACGCCTTTGAGTGAGCCTTCAAATTTTTTATACTTTTTACGCACATCGCGGAAATAAGCGGCGATCTCTTCTAAGGCGGTGAGATTAAGTCCTGTATTGAAGTCACTCTCCTCAAAGATGGAGACGACCGATTCGGTAGGAGAATGGCCGTAGGTCATGCTCATTGAGGAGATGGAGGTATCGACCACATCAAGGCCCGCTTCCACGGCTTTAAGAATCGTGGTCGTGCTCAACCCGGTGGTCGCATGGCAGTGCATGGCCAGAGGGATATCAATGGTCTCTTTGAGGCGTCCTACCAGTTCTTGGGCCACGAAGGGTTTGAGCAGGCCAGCCATATCTTTGATGCAGATGGAGTGGCAGCCAAGATCTTCGAGCTCTTTTGCCATATCCACCCACATATCGATGGTATGCACCGGACTGACGGTATAAGAGAGGGTTCCTTGGGCGTGTTTTTCCACCTTGATTGTGGCTTTGATGGCTGATTTTAAGTTACGCACATCGTTCATGGCATCAAAGATACGGAAGACATCCATACCGTTTGCGGCTGCGCGCTCGACAAATTTTTCCACCACATCGTCGGCATAATGTCGGTAGCCTAAGATATTTTGTCCTCGAAAGAGCATTTGGAGTGGGGTATTCGGAAGCGCTTTACGCAGTTGACGCAGACGTTCCCAAGGGTCTTCTCCAAGGAAGCGAATACAGGAGTCGAAAGTGGCGCCGCCCCAGACCTCCAGAGACCAGAAGCCAATTTTATCAAGTTGGCTGGCAATGGGGAGCATATCTTCTAAGCGCATGCGGGTGGCAAAAAGGGATTGATGGGCATCGCGCAGGACCACATCAGTAATACCAAGTTTTTTCATCGGTGACCTCTTATAATCCTCTTTTTTCTGTGTGGCTTATTTTTATATCCTAAGAGGGTTAGCGTTGGCGGTAGCGGTGCACAGCAGCACTGATGACCGCGAGTATGTCGTTATCTGTGGTAAGACGCGGTGATGGTGCAGGCTCTGTTTCTGTTGGAAATTTTTTACCGATCCATTGGCTGAATCGAGACATCCACCCTACAGAGATGACGAGAACGGCGAGAAAAAGGTAGACCGTTCCCATTCCCAGGATCAAAAGATTCAAACCTTTAAAGAGTGCATCTTGAAGGGGCATAAGGGCTATCCTTTTTAACTGTTATCGGGTGATAGGACAACTTTATCTAGCGGATATTCAATAATACCTTGAGCGTTTAGTTGAACCAGTTTTGGAATCAGATCACGTACCTCAGTACGATCCACAATGGTCTCAATCGCCAGCCAGTCGCTTTGGTGCATATTGCTGATGGTTGGCGCATGCAGGCTGGGCAGTGTGGCTAAGATCTCCTCTTTCCTTTTTGAGGGGGCGTTAAGTTTGAGTCCCACGCGCTGCCGTGCCGCCAGGGAAGCCTGTAGAAGGAGCGCAATCTGCTCAATTTTGGCTTTTTTCTTAGGATCTGCCAATGCTTCTTTGTTGGCGATAAATTGGGTATGGGTGAAGAGTAGATCAGCGACAATACGCAAACCGTGGGCTTTAATGGTGGAACCGGTCTCGGTCAGTTCAACGGCGGCATCCACCAGACCTTCAACCACTTTGGCTTCGGTGGCACCCCAGGAGTATTCAACTTTGGCATCAATACCGCGCTTTGCAAAATAGTTTTTTGTGAAGCTGACCAGTTCGGTGGCGATGGTCTTACCCTGTAGATCTTCGAGGGTTTTGATGGGGGAGTTGTTATTGACAACCAGCACCCAGCGGGATTGTTGTGAGGAGGCTTTGGAGTAGACCAGATCACAGACTTTAATAATGTTGCTCTCTGTCTCTTTGATGCCTTTTTCCAGGTTACGCTCAATGATCCAGTCGAGGCCAGTTAATCCCACATCCAGCGTACCGTTGCCGACATAAGGCCCCATCTCCTGAGGACGCACCAGCGCGCATTCGATATCGGGATCATCAATTGAGGGGAAGTAGTTGCGTGAGCGGGCGTTGATATTCCAGCCTGCCTGGGCAAAGAGGGCATAGGTTGATTTTTCCAGGCTTCCCTTGGGGAGTCCGACCTTTAATCTAGACATTAAAAAAAATCCCTTTTTAAAAATTACAGTCTAATATCTTATCAGAGATATCCTGAAAAGTAAAAAAAGTAACTATATCTGATGATTGTGGTGAACGTTAATTGAACATCAGATTTTTATATCGTCATAAGGTGCAATAAAGTTTAATAGATCTTTAAAATTGTGGATAAGGATATCGGGCTTTAATGCGGTTAGATCCAAACCGCGATTATAGCCATAGGATAGCGCAATCACTGGTGAACCTGCCGCTTTTGCAGTATTGATATCCACATCCGAATCTCCCACCATAATGACCTCTTTTTCGGTCAGATTCCAGGTTTGCAGTGCATGTTGCAGGGGGCGGGGGTCGGGTTTTCTCCAGGGGAGTGAGTCACCACCCAGTACAATAGAGAAGAATCGATCCAGTTTAAGCTGCTTAAGCAGCGGTGTGGTGAGCTTTTCAGGTTTGTTGGTGAGCACACCCAGTTTAAATTTAAGGGTTTGCAGCTGGGTGAGGGTTTCGATGACACCGGGATAGGGGGTGGAGTATTGGCTTAAGTTTTGGCGATAGTAGTCGAGAAACTCGGTGACAGCGCTTGCAAAAAAGTCATCCTCTTCTTCTGGTGGTTCGGCATCCACACCCCAGAATCCACGTGCAAGCAGAACACGGGCACCACTACCGATCAGGTGGTGAACCTGTTCTAGGGGAAGTTCAGGATAGTTGCGGTTTTTTAAGACATGATTCAGTGCTCTCCAGAGATCGGGCGCGCTATCCACGAGTGTCCCATCGAGATCAAAGAGCAGGGCGCGGCAGGGGATGCTATTCATCGGCAAACTCCTTAGGAATACCGATATAGGGCAGGCTGCGGAAGCGTTCGGCATAATCGATACCATAACCGACGATAAATTTATCCGGTACGGTAAAGCCCACAAAGTCTGCCTGTTCGCGGGTGGTACGCCTAGCGGGTTTATCGAGGAGTACACAGACCTGAATGTTTGTGGCACCTTTTTTGGTGAGATGTTGGCGGATGGCTGCGACGGTATTGCCTGTATCTAAGATATCATCCACAAGAAGGATGGGGCGTTTTTGAAGATTATCCTGGCAGTCGAGTTTAATATTAATTTTTCCTGAGCTGGTGGTACTCTTACCGTAGGAGGAGACCGACATAAAATCGATTTCTAGATCGAGTCCTTCGTTGTTTAGGGCGCGCATAAAATCGGCGGCAAAGACAAAAGCGCCCTTTAAAAGTGCGATGACCAAGGTATTTTCAGGGAGCTTTTCAGCGGCCTCTTTAGCGAGTGATTGGAGGCGCTGTTGGAGTTGTTCTTTCGTGTAGAGGGGAATCACCGCGTCGGAGTTCATCCTTTATTCCTTTCCTAAAAGAAAAACAGCCGTGGGCGCAAGCAGATTAGCCAAGCTGTTTGGTAGACGTTCGGAGAAGAGCCTGCGTTTAAGAAAATGTTGTGGGGGCGTACCGGCTGAGGTTAAGGGGATCTGTCTTAAGATGGTAATGTTCATATTATGGCAGAGATCACGAAAATCGAGCAGCGTACACATATGCACATTGGGGGAGTCGTACCAGTTATAGGGGAGAAAACGGGTTTTGGGCATGCGTCCTTTAAGCAGGAGTTTGCTGCGAATCAGCCAGTGGCCGAAGTTAGGGAAGGATACAATAATTTTTGTACCCACCCGCAGCATCTCTTCGATCACAAATCGGGGTTTTCGGGTGGCCTGCAGGGTGAAGGAGAGGATCACATAATCGAAGGCGTTATCGTTGTGCTCTAAGCCTTTATCAATATTGCCCTGAAAGATAGGGATTCCCCGGTTAAGACATTGGCGTACACTATCTGAGGAGATCTCAATACCTAAACCTTGGGCCTCTTTATATTGAATGAGATACTCCAGCAGGGTTCCATCGCCACAGCCTAAATCGAGGATACGGGATTTAGGTTCAATGAGATCTGCGATAATCTGATGGTCGGCACGTAAGGGGGGGGGCTGATCGATGATCATGGTTTTAGTTATCCTCGTCCTGTCTCTTCTCGATACATGCGGAGAAGAAAGGCGGTGATTGAAGCGGCATAGGCTTCATCTTGGAGGAGAAAGGCATCATGGCCATGGGAAGATCGGAACTCTTGGAAAGAGACATTTTTCTGATGCCAGTTGAGGGTTTTTACGATCTCTTTAGAGCGTGAGGTATGGAATCGCCAATCGGTATCAAAGCTGGCGACAAAAAAGCGTGTATTGACCGGATTAAGGCGTTTCGCGGTGGTCTGAAGATCTGGGAAGGGGTCAAAGTAATCCATCGCCTTGGTGATATAGATATAGGTATTGGCATCAAATTTTTTGACAAAGCTTGAGCCCTGATAATTGAGATAGCTCTCGATGGCAAAATCGGTTTCAAAGCCGTAGGAGAGCTCTTCTCGATCTTGGAGGCGACGGCCAAAGCGTTCGTGGAGTCCCTCTTCAGAGAGGTAGGTGATATGGGCCATCATGCGTGCCAGTGCCAAGCCCTGAACGGTGCGGTTCTTCTGGTTATAGTAGTTGCCATTATTAAAGGCGGGGTCCATCATGATCGCCTGACGGGCGACGGCATTAAAGGCGATATTTTGGGCAGAGAGTCTGGGGGTTGAGGCTAAAATAATACTGGATGCAGGAGTGTCAGGATAGCTTAAAGGCCACTGAAGCGCCATCATTCCCCCCATTGAGCCACCAGCAACCGCAAGTAAGCGATCAATGCCAAGATGATCGAGCAGCGCTTTTTGCGTCTGCACCATATCACTGATGGTAATCAGAGGGAAGCTTAAGGCAAAAGGCTTGCCTGTAGCAGGATTGATGCTGGCGGGGCCTGTGGTGCCATCACAACCGCCTAAATTGTTGCTGCATATCACAAAATAGCGATTGGTATCGAAGGGCTTTCCAGGGCCGATAAAGAGGTTCCACCAGCCGGGTTTGCGATCATCGGGGTGGTGCTTTCCTGCGGCATGGGCATTGCCTGAGAGGGCATGACAGAGCAGCACTGCATTGGAGGAATCTTCATTGAGTTGGCCATAGGTCTCATAAGCCACAGTGACCGGAGAGAGTGTGGCGCCGCTATCCAGTTTTAAGGGGTGATCTTTAAAGAGTTCGACATATTGCGTTTGCACCAGGCCGACATCATCAGGCATTGCGTTACTCAAGCGAAGATCCTCAATGTTTTAAAGGTAATCATAGAGCGGTGATTCACTTCTATAGGATAAAGAAAATCCTTTACTCGACCACGTTTGTCAAGAGTGTCTTCTTAAAGATTGGACTGCTTTTTCTTTTTTTATAGATGGTCTGTTTATTGCATATAACTTCTACAGTAATAGAAAAACAGTGATGTTTTTTTTATAGATTTAATATTTACCCGGAGGGGTTGGTGTGCCTAAGATACCGTTTTTAGAACGGTTGAAGGAGATGAATGATATCATCATGGCGGTAGCGGTGCTACTGGTTCTGGCGGTGATGATTCTCCCGATGCCGGCGCTGTTGTTGGATCTGTTTCTCTCTGTCAATATCTCGCTTTCTATCGTCATTCTCCTGACAACGCTCTATGTGCATCGACCACTGGAGTTCTCAGCGTTTCCGAGTGTTCTGCTGATCTCCACCATGCTGCGTCTGTCGTTGAATATTTCGACAACCCGTCTGATTCTTCTGCATGGGGCCGAAGGGGAGAGCGCGGCCGGTGAGGTGATTCGTTCTTTTGGTCAGTTTGTGGTGGGTGGTAATCCTGTTGTTGGTATTATCATTTTCTCCATTCTGGTGATTATCAACTTTGTGGTGATCACAAAAGGTGCGGGACGTATTGCTGAGGTGGCTGCACGTTTTACCTTGGATAAAATGCCGGGTAAACAGATGGCCATTGATGCCGACCTCAATTCGGGTTTAATCACCGAAGAGGAGGCGAAGCAGCGCCGGAAGGATATTGAGGAGGAGTCGGAATTTTTCGGTGCCATGGATGGTGCGTCAAAATTTGTCCGTGGTGATGCGGTTGCCGGTATCCTGATTACACTGATTAATATTATCGGTGGTTTTGTGATCGGTGTGGTACAAAATGATCTTACGGCCGGTGAATCGGTACGGATCTATACACTGCTCACAGTGGGGGATGGCCTGGTGGCTCAGATTCCCGCCCTGGTGATCTCCTCTGCCGCGGGTTTTCTTGTGACACGCGCCTCCAGTGATCAACATATGGCGGACCTGGTGGGAAAGCAGATTACTGCCAAGCCCCGGGTGATTATGGTCAGTGCCGGGGTGTTGGGTATTTTTGCTTTAATGCCAGGCATGCCGACGATGGCTTTTGCTTCATTGGCTTTAGCGATGGCGGGTGGTGCTTATTATCTCTTGAAGCATAAGGAGAAAGAGGAGCAGCAGCAGATTGAGGAGCAGGCGGTGCAGGCGCAGACGGAAGCCAAGGTGGAAGAGCCGATTGAGAGCTATCTTGCGCTGGATCTGCTCAGGCTGGATGTGGGCTATGGTTTGATCGCCTTGGTTGATGAAAGCCAGCAGGGGGATCTTCTGGATAAAATTCGTTCAATCAGGCGTCAGTTTGCCATTGATATGGGCTTTGTTGTGCCACCGATCCACATTAAGGATAACCTGCAATTTAAGCCGGGTGAGTATGTCTTTCTGATTAAAGGCGTTGAGGTGGGACGTGGTGAACTGAAACCGGGCCACTTTCTCGCCATGGAGGGTGGTGTAGTGACCGGTAAAATTGATGGTGTACCTACCGTGGAGCCCGCCTTTGGCTTGCCAGCGCAGTGGATTACTGCCAATGATCGGGAACGGGCGGAGATGTTGGGTTACACGGTGGTGGATGCTTCAACCGTGCTGGCGACCCATGTGACTGAACTGGTGCATACCCATGCGCATGAGATGATCAATCGCCAGGAGGTGCAGAACTTACTGGATCTGGTGGGTAAGAGCCAACCCAAGCTAGTGGAAGAGTTGGTGCCCAATATGATCAATCTGGGAGGAATCCAGAAGGTATTGCAGGGTCTGCTTCGGGAACGGGTTTCGGTCCGTGATATGACCACCATTTTAGAGACCATTGCCGATTATGTAAAAATTGTTCAGCAGCCCGCGCAGTTGGTTGAACTGGTCCGGCAGTCGCTTGCCAGGGCGATTGTCCTGCGTTATCTCGATGAAGATGGTCACCTTCCCGCGCTGGTTCTAGGTGCGGATGCGGAGAATCTGGTGGCAGAGGGGATTGTCGATGGTGAGTTTGGTTCTTATCTATCGATGTCACCGCGCTCCACGACGCTCTTTTTGAATAAAATGCGTGAAGCCGTAGAGCAGGTGGCGGTCCGAGTGGTGCAGCCGGTGATTATTACCGGTACAAGGGTAAGACCTTATGTGCGCCAGGTGACCGAAGGCGCGTTGCCTCATCTGGTGGTCTTATCACAAAATGAGGTGCCCTCCAGTGTCCAGGTGAATGCCTTGGGGAATGTTACTTTAGGATAGGGTGAAGCTTGGAAGAAATTTAAAGATTCACTCCCCAATTTATTTTTTAAGAGCAGACCTTGACGCTTTTTAAGGGTCAGGCAGAATGAGATAATGTTGAGAATAAAACCATGAAAGTCACAACAGTTCAAGCGCGGGATATGCGTGAAGCGCTGCAAGAGGTGAAAGAGAAGCTTGGTGCGGATGCGGTGATTTTATCAACCCGCAATATTCGTAGTGATCAAGGGGCGAATAAGGGGCGCTCAATGATTGAGGTGACCGCTTGTCCCAGTCCTGCTTCACGGGGGCATGGCGCAACCCCTGAAGCCGCACTATCTGTGGCTAAGAAAAGCACCAGACGTGCTGAAAAAAAGAAGAGCCGCTTCTCAGCGGTTGCCGATGAGCCGCTCTCTTTGGCTTCGCTTGAGAAAGCTTCTTCAACGCCTGAAAAACGCCCTGAGAAAAAAGCGCCGGTGCGTCAGAAAACAGCGGTACGCAGGCGGCGTGTCAGTGGTGGCAGCAGCAGCTATGATAGTGAATTGTTAGAGATTCGTTCCACGCTGGCGCAGATGAAAGAGGAGATGGGCGTCGGTATGGTTTCCAGCGGTGAGTTGGCAAACCTGGATGAAGAGGGCAAACAGCGTTATAGTTGGTTGCTGATGCATGGCGTTGAAGAGCCGATTGCCCGTAAAATCGCGCTGGTGGATCGTGGCGAGACGGAGCGCGGTTTGGAATTTGCCATCAAACGCTTTTTAAAGTTTCGTGATCCACTGCAGGAGCCTGCAAGGGTGATTGCATTGGTTGGTCCTACGGGTGTGGGTAAAACGACCACATTGGCCAAGATTTCGGCGGATCTTATCCTTAACCGACGGAAAACCGTGGGAATGATCACGCTGGATACCTTTCGGGTGGGTGCTGTAGCGCAGTTAGAGACCTATGCACGCCTCTTACAGGTGCGGCTGGTGGTTGCGCGTTCACTCTCTGAAGTGAAGGCGGGATTACAGTCCTTAAACCGTTGTGATTATATTTTAGTGGATACGGTGGGGTCGAGTCCGTATAATCGGCGGCAGGTGAATTCAACGGCAGGACTTCTTCCTGTGATGGGGAATGAGCGTGAAGTGCTGCTCTGTATGGCTGGAAATGTACGCGAAACCGAACAGCAGGCAATCTATCGTCGCTTTTCAACACTGCAACCCACAGGACTGATTTTTACCAAACTGGATGAAACAGTCACCTATGGTGGCATTTTGAATGTTGCAGTGAGGGCACGATTACCGTTAACTTTATATACCGATGGACAACGTGTCCCGGAAAACTTAGGATGGTTGTCGGCAAAAACAATGGCGCGTTGGTTTGAACAACAGACCGATAAAGAGTAAAACCGGATAAGAAACCTCTCTTTTGAAGGTTGAAGTCAAAGTTGTCCTGGACAACGCCTGACTGCGGCTCTTAATCTATAAGAAAAATATATAAAGCCGCATTGGCTCATAAACAGGGAATGAGCACACTATGTTTGAAGATATCGACAACCAGATGGCGACGCTCAAAGAGCTGGCACGGCGGGTGGCCGAAAGTTCTGATGACGCTCCGCCGAAAGAAGAGGTTGTCTTTGAAGAGCGTATTGCACAACGGAAAGTTCCTCAGACGGTGGCGATCACCAGCGGCAAGGGTGGTGTGGGTAAGACCGTCGCCACGGTCAATCTGGCCATTCAATTTGCCCGGCGTGGCTTGAAGGTTCTTCTCATTGATGCCGACTTAGGTCTGGCTAACATTGATGTGGTCTTAGGCTTAACACCGAAATATACCATCCAGGATGTGCTGGATGGCCGTATGAGCTTAGGACAGATTGCGGTTAAGGGGCCTTTGGGAATCACCATCCTTCCTGCCGCAAGCGGTGTGGCTGAGTTGAGTGATCTTACCGAGATGCAGCGTTTAGCTCTTATGGACCATATCGATAATTGGAATGCGGATTTCGATATTGTTCTGGTGGATACCGGCGCTGGAATCTCGCCTAATGTGCGTTACTTTATTCTGGCGGTAGAAAGGATCATGCTGGTTGCAACACCCGATCCCGCCAGTGTCACGGATGCCTATGCGCTCATGAAAGTGATGTTTACCAACCATCGTATCGCCCAGTTTGATCTTTTAATCAATCAGGTGAAAACGCGCGCTGAGGCGATGGAGGTCTATCGGACACTCTACCGGGTGGCAGATAAATTTTTAAATATTGGTTTAAACTATGCGGGGTTTATCCCTTCTGATGAACACCTGGTGCAGGCGATTCGTGTACAGCAGCCTGTCTCCGAACTCTATCCCACGGCACCTGCCTCAATGGCGTTTCAGGATCTCTCAGGAAAACTGATCGATTTCTGGAAACAGAACCGTGAAGAACATGGTCGAATGACCTTTTTCTGGCGACGGCTTCTGGATGAATCCACCGCCCAGCCCGCCTCTTCAGAATGAGCAACCAATATGGCTAGAATGGCTAAACCCAACCTTGCAGGGAAAAAAGAAGCAATTGAGAAGGAGTGGAATAGTCTCAGTCGTGAGGAGATTATTCTTAAATACTCCCCCCTGGTGCGCTATGTGGTCAGTCGTATTGCCCTCAAACTGCCCCAATCAATCGAACAGGATGACCTCTACCAGGTTGGTGTTTTAGGCTTGATTGATGCGGTCTCAAAATATGATCCGCAGCGGGCGATTAAATTTCAGACCTATGCGGAGTTTCGTATCCGTGGTGCCATCCTTGATGAATTGCGCTCCTTAGATTGGGTGCCGCGGGCGGTACGGCAGACTGCCTCACAGATCCAGGATGCCTATAATAAACTGGAGTCTCGTCTGCAACGGCCTGCAGAAGATCAAGAGGTTGCTTCTGAGTTGGGAATGGATGTAAAAACATTCTATAACCAGTTAGATAGCGTGCGTAATCTCTCCATTGTCTCTTTCGAGGATCTCAGACCCGCAACCGATGATGGGGAAGATTGGGATGTGTTAGAGGTTCTGGCCGATCCTGATGTGCCCGATCCCATCGAAGCGATTGGCCTTCAGGAGTTGCGTCGGGCGCTGGGTGAAGCGATTAAAACCCTGCCTGAAAAAGAGCGGCTTGTGGTGACTCTCTACTATTACGAAGAGTTGACCATGAGTGAAATTGGTGCTGTCCTGGGATTGACAGAATCCCGGATTTCTCAGCTTCATAGTAAAGCGGCACTGCGTATGCGGGCGAGAATTCGCCGTATGTTAAATCGGAAATAGCTTTTTTTTAAGGGCAGAGTTTATTTTTAAGGCTCTGCTTTTTTTTTATTCATCTTTTCGATGACGCTGTTTCCTCTCTGAATTAAGAGCGTTGGGAGCGCGGCATAAACCATGACCATGACCATGCCAATGACTTTTTGGAACCTGTTGGTTGTTATCTGTTTTGTTGTGTTATATCTTGGTGTGACGCTGGTGTTTATTCAGGTACGCCGTATGCGCGAAGAGATGAAAGTACTGGCGCAGGGGATTTTAAATCAGATCGCTGAACAAAAAGAGGCAAGCATGATTCCCATGCCCTCCGGTGATTCTCAGGATACTGCTGAAACCGCTCAAATGTGTACCCATCTTTTAAGGCGAGAGTTGGGCGGTGTGGAGGAGCGTCTGCTTGAAGGGATGAAAAAGGCGACCGTTGAAGAACTCCTGCCTGAGTTTGAAGAGATCCAGCGTGAAATGCGCTATATGGAACGTGGCGGTGGCGGTGGAAACCGTCGCAGTGAACCTTCAACAACAGTGCATGGGCATGGTGAACGCGCCCCCTTAAGTAAAAGTGATGCCTACCACGAAGCGCGTCTGCTTCTATCGAATAATGTGGATGAAGAGCGTGTGATCGAAGAGACCGGATTAACGGTTGAAGAGGTGAGTTTGCTCAAAAGATTGCAGGCTAAAAATAAAAAATAGTGGATCGATAAAACATCGGTATGATAAAGGAGTGGGGAGATGATGATTATTTCCGATGTTTTGTCTCTGGATGCACCAAAGGCGCAGCGTAGCCAGTCATCGGCGGATCGTTCGGATCTGACGCCTGGAAGAACCTTCTCTGCACGTGTAACTCAGGTTGATGGTGAGGGGCGAGGAACATTAAAACTGCCCGATGGCCGTGCGCTGGGTTTTTCAGGGGGACGTGGACTCTCTGTGGGTGAAAATGTCCGCTTTGAGGTGGTGCGGCAGAGCAGTGATCAGAATATTGCTTTAAGAGTGATATCCAGCGAACGCGGTGTGGCGCAGCAGATGGCTGGACAGTTACAACAGAGCGTATTGAGAGCACCAGATGTTTTTGCAAAACTCCTGCCTCATCTTCAGCAGGGTTCCTCCTCTTTACCTTCCTCCTCATCTTCAGCAGCGCAATCGATGCGCGCCTTTTTGTCTGAATCTCAGGCTGTGCATACGACAGAGAAAACTTCTGGTGCACAGGAAAAAACGGTGCTCTCTATACAGAACAGAACCCTCTCCCAGACGTTAGCAAAAATTTTACCCTCGGTCTCCTGGCGCAGCAGCATGCAGGGAAACCTCTCTCAATGGGTTGATGTTTTTGGTCCGCGTAATGATTTCTCCTCAATGGCGCAGCAGATGCGTGAGGCCGCCGGTGCGTTGCAGCAGGTGGGAGGGCTTCCGGCAGGTTTAGCTGCACCGGATGGTGAAGTGCAGGATGTGGCAAGAGCGGTGCGTGGCGCTTTAAATCGTATGGCGGATCTGGTGGCGGCGCAGGAGTTATTACCAAGACAACATCAGGATGCCGGCGAGCAGGCGATCTTTGGTTATCGTGTCTTCTGGTTAGAAGATGGCGGACTGGGAGAGGCGATCTGGCGTCGGGAGCAGAAGAAAAGAGGCATGCATGGAGATGATGCGGAGGGTTATTCTGTGTTGCTCTCTTTGCAGTTGACCGCATTAGGTGCGGTGCAATCAAGGATCTCCTATATGGATGGTCAGATGAATATTGCCTTGGCGGCGGAGGATGAAGGGGCACTGGCAGCATTAAGGCGGGATCTTTCAGAGCTTCGGGCGGCACTGCAACAGAATGAAGAGGGGCCTTTGTTGCATGCTTTGGATCTGACAAAGCTGTTTCCGAAAGCGTTTTATCAGGAGCGGCAGGAGTTTTTAGGTTTGGAAGAGGAGCAGCAGTTTGCAGCGCAAGTGTGAGTGATGGCTAAAAAAGGGGTGAGAGTACGTCAGGCGGTGGCGTTACGCTATCAGCGCAACAAAGATACCGCGCCTAGGGTTACGGCGACAGGAAAAGGCCGTGTGGCCGATGCGATTATTGAGCGTGCCCGTGAGGCTGGCGTCTCTTTGATGTCCGATCCTGACTTGGTCTCTCTGTTGGGGAAGGTGCCTCTAGGAGAAACTGTGCCTGCTGAGCTCTATAAGGCGGTTGCTGAGGTGCTGGCGTATGTCTATCGGGTGAATAAAAAAATGGGTGGTGGATCAGGATAAAGATATCTTTTAGGAATTTTGATGTTCTGTAAATTCGGTTTTTCGTATCACCTCGTACTTCTTCTCAATCACACCACGGAACGTCTCTGGTACTGCCCACCAATCCAGTGTATCTACCCGGATGGGTAGGTCTGACTCTTCGAACGCTTCTACTAATCGGTTGAGTCTCCGTCGTTCAATCTTTCCCTTACCGACAACGGCCAGGTCCAGATCCGAATAATTCCGGGCTGTTCCTTGCACCCGTGATCCAAATGCCCGAACCTCACAGTCAGGTACATGCTTAGCCAAGATTTGTTTAACGGTCTTAAGATATTGGGGCGCGAGGTCAATCATTACGGGCCTCTATTGCTGCTAGAAATTGTTTTGCTGCGTGCGTGAACGCGGTTGCTGAACGGAATACCTCCACAGCGGTGTCTTCATTATAGGTATGTGAGGTGCGATTACGGTTGTCGTGAAAGTCCATCCACTGATCTACGTCGTCGATCAGGCGATGTTCGGCACTCAGGCGAAACAGTTGCCTACGTGTGATGCCGTCTACATGAGTGGGTCCGACATTGTTTTTTAGCCACCGTCTCATGAGTTTCCAACACTGTTCGTAAGTGAATTCGAAACTCTGGATTACACCTGCTCTGACTGCCTCCTGGATGTCTTCATCCAGGTCTTGCATTCTCTCCGAGGAGAGTGCAGCCCCGACGGATCTTTCCAGAGCGGAGAGTGCTTTTTTGAAACGACTGAGATCCAATGTCATCATGCACCTGATTGTAGTTATTATGTTTTTGGATATTCATTATAGAGGTCGGTAAGAACTTCAAAGCCTGTTGGTGTGACCAGGATGGTATGTTCAAACTGTGCGGAGAGGGAGTGGTCTTTGGTGACGACGGTCCATTTATCATTCATGAGGCGGATCTCCGCTCTACCCAGATTGATCATGGGTTCCACAGTAAAGGTCATGCCGGGTTTAAGTTTGGCACCTGTGCCGCGCCTGCCAAAGTGGAGGATGGCAGGATCTTCATGAAACTCTGTACCGATGCCATGGCCACAATATTCACGAACGACGCTACAGCGGTTTTCTCTTGCGTGGGCTTCGATGGCGGCACCAATATCCCCCACATGGCCACCGGGACGGATTGCTTGAATGCCTAGATCCATGCACTCTTTGGCGACGCGAACAATTTTTCGTGCTTTAGGTGTGGGTTTGCCGACAAAAAAGGTGCGACTGTTGTCACCGAAATAGCCGTCTAATGTGGTGGTAATGTCCACATTGATAATATCCCCGTTGCGCAGAACACGTTTGCCGGGGATACCATGGCAGACCTGATGGTTCACAGAGGTGCAGACTGATTTAGGAAAGCCGCGATAGTTGAGAGGGGAGGGGTAGGCGTTATGCTGGATGATATAGTCGTGACAGATGGTATTAAGTTCGTCTGTGGAGACACCGGGTTTAATATGCGCTTCGATCATCTCTAACGCTTTGGCGGCGAGGTGACAGGTTTTGCGCATTTTTTCGATGGCTTCAGCCGTTTTGATGGTGATCATGGACAGCAGGTCTCCAGAGGTATGGGGGTTGTCAGCGTAACATGGTCGGGATGAACAGCGCACTGGACTGCAAAGCAAAGAACGTCCGCCTCAATGGCTAAACAGAATTGTCTGGCGTAGGTGGGATCGATCTCTTTAGCGGGCTTAAAGATATGACAATCGGGACGCTGTATCACAAAACAGAGTGCCGCACGAAAGCCCTCTTGGCAAGCCTGAATCAGATGTTTTAGATGTTTTGTTCCCCGTTGGGTGACCGCATCCGGGAAGCGGGCGTACTGTTCGGTTTTTAAGGTGACGCTTTTGATCTCTAAAAAGAGGTCGGGTTGGTTTTTTTGTTTCAGGAGAAAATCGAAGCGACTGCCGGAAAAGCGGGCTTCTTTACGCCAGGCGTCGATTGTACCTAAATAGGGGAATTGATTGTTGTGTAGCGCCTCATTGACGAGCGCATTGGTGCGCATGGTGTTGATATCAACCCATATTTCTGGATGATCCAAAGGGGAGATCAACTCTAAACGGTAAGGGTATTTGCGTTTTTTGTTATCAGGGTCGTGAGAGAGTCGTACCCGTGATCCGGGTTGATCCAAGCCCTGCATTGAGCCAGGGTTGGGACAGTGAACGGTGATGGGATCTTTTTCTCCATCAATCTGTACATCGGCCAGAAAACGTTTATAACGACGCAGCAGTGTGGCAAAGATGGGGGGAGATGGCAGTTGCATAGGTGTTTCTAGGACTCATTTTGATCTGTTTATGGTGTGATGCGGGTCTCTAGAGTTACGTGCAGTGTGAGTGGCAGGCCGTTGCGTTGGATTCCTAGAACCAGGCGTTCGCCTGGTGAATGACGCTGAATCGCCTGTTGCAGTGTCTCATTTGAGGTGAGTGGATGGCCATCTGCGGAGAGGAGAAGGTCGTTTACAAGCAATCCTGCTCGTGCTCCAGGGCTTTGTGGATTGAGTTTATGGACAATCAGGCCGCCATGCGCAGGCAGGGTGGCAATACCAACCCAGAGTGGTGCGGGGTTATTTTGTGGACGACTGCTGTAGGCTTGCTGTGAGTAGGTCTGAGACCAGGGGGGGCGTGGAATCTCTGGATTTTTCAGTGTGATCGGGATGGTGAAAATCTGTCGGTTACGCAGAATAGAGACGGTGACTTTCTGGCCGGCATTCAGTCCAGCCATAATCTGTACAAAATGGTTGATTGATTGGGGTTGGATGCCATTGATATCAAGGATAATGTCGTTATCCTTCAAACCGGCTTCTTCGGCAGGGCCTAAAGCGATGACGCGCTCAATGCGTATCCCTGGAGAGGGAACAACCTGTACACCCAGCCATGCAGCACAGACGCTACCTGTATTTAAGAGCAGTAGGAAGCAAAGTCCGGATATGATATTCTTCTTTGTCAATGAAAAAGGATGCATCCCCCGTTCTCCTGAAAGAGACTTAAAATCAATGGGCGATTGAAGGTTTGAGTCGTAAAATATTTTTTTAAATTTCAAAAGAATTTTTAAAGGATAACGGCTTTTATTCAGGGATGCAAACGGTGATCTTTGAAAAGGGTTGGATTTTAAGTTTTGGTGCGCATTGACTTTTGAGGAGGAAAAGTATTAAATTATCAGGCGATTGTTTAAGCGATATATATTATAGTAAAAGATGTGGTTTAATATAGAGCACATCTTTAAAGAAGCCTGGCTTGATCGCTTTAAACAGCAATCTGGAATGATTCAAATGTATGCCGGAATAGGGATGCCGGCAACTCCATTGGGAAAGGCAGTATGGCAGAGGAACCCCACAAGACAACAGGACCACAAAGGGCTGTGTTGGTATTGGAAGATGGCACAGTTTTCGAAGGACGCTCTTTGGGTGCTTCTGGAGAGCGTGTCGGTGAGGTCTGTTTTAATACCTCCATGACCGGTTACCAGGAGATCATGAGTGATCCATCCTATTGTGGACAGATTGTCACCATGACCTACAGTCAGATTGGCAATACAGGCATTACCTCAGAAGATATGGAATCAGGAAGACCATGGATTCGGGGCTTTGTCATTAAAGAATCCTCCCGTATTCCCTCGAACTGGCGCTCTCAGGAAACCCTGGGAGCGTTTTTGCGACGTCATGATGTCGTTGCCATCGAAGGAATCGATACCAGGGCGCTCACGACAGTATTGCGTGAAAAAGGGGCGCAACGCGGTGTGCTCTCCACAGAGAGTAATGACCATGAGGCTTTGCAAAAAAAAGCGCAAGCCTGGCCTGGTTTGGCGGGGATGGATCTCACCGGTGAAGTGACCTGTGCAGAGCGTTTTGATTGGAATGAAGGGCTCTGGAAGTTAGACTCCGGCTATGAAACGCCCACACTTTTAGAGGATGCGCCCCGAGTGGCGGCACTCGACTTTGGTATCAAAAGAAATATTCTCCGCTCTTTGGTGAGTGTCGGATGTCGTGTGCAGGTTTTTCCCGCATCAACCGATGCAAAATCGGTTTTAGAGTGGAATCCAGATGGCATCTTTCTCTCCAATGGACCTGGAGATCCTGATGCGGTGAAACAGGGAATCGCCACCATCCAGGAACTGCTTAAAACCGATAAACCTGTTTTTGGAATCTGCCTGGGACACCAGATGCTCTGTCTGGCGCTAGGGGGTCAGACAAAAAAAATGAAGTTTGGTCACCGTGGTGGCAACCATCCGGTACAGAATCTGGCCTCAAAACAGGTGGAAGTGACGGCACAAAACCACGGTTTTGTTGTCGATGAATCCTGTCTGCCGGAGGGTTTAGAAGTAACCCATCGTTCTCTTTTCGATGGTTCGGTTGAAGGCGTTCGTCATCGGGTACGGCCGATCTTTTCGGTGCAGTACCATCCAGAGGCCAGTCCTGGTCCCCATGATGCACACTATCTCTTTCGTCAATTTGCTGATTTAATGCGTCCGTGACTCATGCCTAAACGCACTGATATACAAAAAATTCTTTTGATCGGCTCTGGCCCTATTGTGATCGGCCAGGCGTGTGAATTCGACTACTCTGGTGCCCAGGCGTGTAAAGCGCTGGCCGAAGAGGGTTATGAAGTGGTGCTGGTGAATTCCAATCCCGCCACCATTATGACCGATCCTGAACTGGCTCAGCGCACTTATGTGGAACCGCTTACCCAAGAGAGTGTCGCCCACATCATTAAAAAAGAGCGACCCGATGCACTGTTACCCACCATGGGAGGACAGACGGCGCTCAATCTGGCTTTGGCGTTGGCTGATGCGGGTGTTCTTAATAAGTATGGTGTAGAACTGATTGGCGCTTCAAGAGAAGCGATCGCTAAAGCCGAAGATCGTGATCAGTTTAAAAGAGCGATGCAGAGCATCGGACTGGAACTGCCCCAATCCGGTTTTGCCCACTCCTGGGATGAAGCCAAGGAGGTATTAGAGCAGATCGGCCTGCCCGCCATTATCCGTCCCAGCTTTACTTTGGGCGGTACAGGCGGTGGTGTCGCATTTAACCCGGAGGAGTTTGAAGAGATTGTAAGGCGTGGCTTGGATGCATCACCCACCACAGAGGTGATGATCGAAGAGTCGATCTTAGGCTGGAAAGAGTTTGAGATGGAGGTGGTGCGCGATCATGTGGATAATGCCATCATCATCTGCTCCATCGAAAACTTTGATCCGATGGGGATTCATACCGGAGACTCGATCACAGTCGCTCCTGCACAGACCCTCACCGATAAAGAGTACCAGATTCTCCGTGATGAATCGATTGCGGTATTGCGTGAGATCGGCGTAGATACCGGTGGCTCGAATGTACAATTCGCCATTCATCCCGATACCGGACGCCTGGTGATTATTGAGATGAATCCCAGGGTTTCGCGCTCTTCAGCACTGGCCTCTAAGGCGACCGGTTTTCCTATCGCTAAGGTGGCGGCCAAGTTGGCCGTGGGCTATACGTTGCCCGAAATTATGAATGATATCACCGGTGCCACGCCCGCCTCCTTTGAGCCGACCATCGACTATGTAGTTACCAAAATACCGCGCTTTACCTTTGAGAAATTCCCTCAAGCCGCAGCCATTTTGACCACACAGATGAAATCTGTGGGTGAGGCGATGGCCATCGGTCGCACCTTTAAGGAGTCTTTACAAAAAGCGTTGCGCTCCTTAGAGACCGATCTGAATGGATTGACGCCGGTACTTGATGAACTCCCTACAGGTGAGAAAGAACGGATGGGGGTTCTTGAGAATCGGGTGCATAATCCAGGGCCTGAGCGCATTCTCTATCTGGCTGAAGCGATGCGGTTGGGTAAGTCCGCTTCTTGGATTCAAGAGGTGACCGGTATTGATCCCTGGTTTATCGATCAGATCGCCCAGATCATTGAAGCCGAACAGCGTGTGGCGGCCGCTTCTTTAGAGACCCTCTCCGCCACCGATTTTCGTGAACTCAAAGAGATGGGGTTTGCCGATTCCCGTCTGGCACAACTTCTCAACTGTGTGGAATCGGATGTGATCTCAAAGCGGGAAGCCAAACAGGTGACGCCGGTCTTTAAAAGAGTGGATACCTGTGCTGCGGAGTTCTCCACCCAGACCGCTTATCTCTACTCCACCTATGAGCAGTACTGTGAAGCGCACAGTACGCAGAAGAAAAAAATTATGATCTTAGGTGGTGGGCCAAATCGGATTGGGCAGGGTATTGAATTTGATTACTGTTGTGTTCACGCCTCTTTTGCCTTACGTGAGGCGGGATTTGAAACCATTATGGTGAACTGTAATCCTGAGACGGTCTCCACCGACTACGACACCTCAGATCGACTCTACTTTGAGCCGCTCACCTTAGAGGATGTGTTGGCCATTCTTCGTCAGGAGAAACCCGATGGCGTGATCGTACAGTTTGGTGGCCAGACCCCGCTTAAACTGGCGAAACCTCTGGAGAAATATGGTGCGCCCATTATTGGCACCACGCCCGATGCCATTGATGAAGCCGAAGATCGAGAACGGTTTCAGCGTCTTCTGCAACGGCTGAATTTGCGACAACCGGCCAATGGTCTGGCACGTTCTGCTGAAGAAGCCGTGGAAATTGCCAAAGATGTGGGTTATCCTATCGTTGTGCGTCCTTCCTATGTGTTGGGTGGACGCGCCATGGAGATTGTCTACGATGAACAGGATCTCACTACCTATATGCAGACGGCGGTGAAAGCCTCTCCAGATCATCCGGTATTGATCGACCATTTTCTTAGCGATGCCATCGAGATTGATGTCGATTGTATTGCGGATGGTAAGGATGCCGTGGTCGGTGGGATTATGGAACATATCGAAGAGGCGGGTGTACACTCCGGAGATTCCGCCTGTGCCCTGCCACCCTATTCGGTTTCAAAGGATCTGATCTCTGAAATCGAACGGCAGACCCTGCTTTTAGCGAAGGCGTTAAAGGTGGTGGGACTGATGAACATTCAGTTTGCCATCAAAGATAGGAAGGTTTACATTCTAGAGGTTAATCCACGCGCATCACGTACGGTGCCTTTTGTCTCTAAAGCTTCAGGAATTCCGCTGGCAAAAATGGCGGCCAAAGTGATGGCGGGTAGTTCTCTTAAAGAATTAGGGCTTCTTCGCATGCCGCCCTTAAAACATGTGGCGGTCAAAGAAGCGGTCTTTCCTTTTGGGAAATTTCCTGGCGTCGATACCATCTTAGGGCCTGAGATGAAATCAACCGGCGAGGTGATGGGCATCGCAGATACCTTTGGTATCGCTTTTGGTAAGGCGCAGGATGGTGCAGGAACGTATCTTCCCAGTCTGACCTCCATGGGGTCGAAACAGAGAATTCTTGTTTCAGTCAAGGATGATGATAAACCAGGCGTGGTGAAGCCAATGAAAAAATTGGCGAAACTTGGTTTTAAACTCTGTGCCACGGAGGGCACTGCCGCCTTTTTGAAAAAACATGGGATTAAAAAAGTGAAGGTTGTCCGCAAGGCAACCGAAAAAAGACCCCATATTGTTGACCAGCTTAAGAGTGGTGATATTGCTCTGGTGTTAAATACCACCACAGGAAAAAGCACCATTGCAACCTCATTTCCACTCAGGCGTACTGCGCTGATGAGCAGTATTCCCTATTTCACCACTTTGGCGGGAATCCGTGCGGCGGTGGAGGCGATGGTGGCGATGGCGGATACGGAACTCTACTGTAAAGCGTTACAGGATTATCATAAAGAGATACTCCAGTAGATAGAAATTTATAAAACAGGGATTTATATCCTGATGAGCGGCGTGGCAAAATGGTGATTTTGCTACTCCGCTCTCTTTTTTTTTGGGGGCGGAAATTGATTCAACGCACGCTTTAAAAAAAGATATGGATCCATCGATCAAGAATTGAGAAAGAGGCAGGAACATGACTGAAAAAGTGTTCATGACGCTAGAAGGCGCTGAGCAACTGCGCAAAGAGTTGAAGTGGCGTAAAGGTGAAGAGCGTTCACGTATTGTTGAAGCGATTGCGACCGCTCGCGAACATGGGGATCTCTCAGAAAATGCAGAATATGCAGCCGCCAAAGAGCAGCAATCGTTTAATGAGGGGCGTATCCAAGAGGTCGAAACCAAACTGGCGATGGCCGAAGTGATCGATACCAGCCGCTTAAGAGGGGATCGGGTTGTTTTTGGTGCAAAAGTTACCGTGGCGGACATTGATACCGATGAAGAGACCACTTACCATATTGTGGGGGTTGATGAAGCCGATTTAGAGCAGGGGAAAATTTCAATCTCCAGCCCTATGGCGCGGGGTATGATCGGTAAAGAGGAGGGCGATGAGGTCGTTGTTCATGCGCCGGGTGGTAAGCGGCACTACGAAGTGGTTTCCGTGGCTTTTTAATGGTGAGGAGAGAAGATGGCGCGTCGCCGTCCATCCAGCCAGCAGTGGCTACAGGAACATTTTAACGACCCCTATGTTAAAGCCGCACAACAGCAGGGCTACCGTTCACGGGCGGCGTTTAAGTTACTGGAGATCCAAGAGCGTTTTGGGCTGCTTAAACCCGGAATGATGGTCGCAGATCTGGGCGCGGCGCCGGGGGGATGGTCTCAGGTGGCCCGTTCGATTGTGGGTCGAGCAGGCCAAGTGATCGCTCTGGATCGATTGTTGATGCCAGAGATTCCCTATGTCCACTTTATTCAGGGCGATTTTCTTGAGCAGGCGGTGTTGCAAAAGATGTTTGTGACATTAGAGCAGGTGGTGAATCAACAGAACCAGGAGATTAAACTGGATCTGGTGCTCTCGGATATGGCGCCTGAAATGTCGGGCCATAAGGTGGTGGATCAGGCGCGGGGTGAACTCTTAGTGGAGTCGGCCCATCTCTTTATTATTGAGGCGCTGCGTCCTGGTGGGTGTGCGGTGATCAAACTTTTTCAGGGTGCTGGTTTTCATAGCATGGTTAAGGAGAGCCGGCGCTGTTTTGATCAGGTTAAAGTTGTTAAACCAAAAGCGAGTCGAGGGCGGAGTCCAGAACATTATCTGGTGGCTTTGGGCTTTAATCCTGAACCTTGTTTTTAACCGTATGATGTTTAATCGTTTTTCTATTCGGTTGTGCTCATGAGGGGAAAACAGCCGTTTTAAGAGCGAACAAAAAAAGAGCGATCTCTTATGAGTGTGCTCTTGCTTGAACGTTTTCTAATATAAACAGGCGGATGTATGAAAATTCTGAAACAGGCGCTTACTTTTGATGATGTTCTATTGGTTCCTGCGCGTTCCGATGTGTTACCCAAAGATGTGGATATTAAAACCAACCTGACACGTGATATCACGCTCAATGTACCGTTGGTTTCAGCGGCGATGGATACCGTCACTGAAGCGCCTACCGCGATTGCCATGGCGCAGGCTGGCGGCATTGGGATCATTCATAAGAATATGTCCGTGCGTGAACAGGCCAAGCAGGTTCGGGAAGTAAAACGGTTTGAATCGGGTATGGTGGTCAACCCCTTCACCATTCGTCCTGAGACCCTGTTGAGTGAAGCGATTGGCTTGATGAAACGGAAAAAAATCTCCGGTATACCGGTTACTGAGGAGAGTGGTCTTCTGCAGGGGATTCTCACCCATCGGGATGTCCGTTTTGCCACCGATATGGATCAACCGGTTTCAGGCTTAATGACTGGTCAGGCGGATCTGGTGACGCTGTTGGTGGATAATGTGGATATGGAGCAGGCGAAAAGATTGCTTCATAAGAGTCGGATTGAAAAACTGTTGGTGGTGGATGATGATTTCTCGCTTGTTGGACTGATTACAGTCAAGGATATGGAGAAGTCTAAAAATTATCCTGATGCGTGTAAAGATCCTCAAGGACGTCTGCGTGTGGGTGCGGCCGTGGGGGTGGGTAATGAGACACCACAGCGGGTGGAACTTCTCTTAAAGTATGGTGTCGATGTTTTAGTTGTAGATACCGCCCATGGACATTCTCAAGGCGTACTGGATACCGTGGCCTGGATTAAGGAGAAATATCCAAAGAGTCAGGTGATTGCGGGTAATGTGGTTACCAAAGAGGCGGTACGTGATCTGGCTGCTGTGGGCGTTGATGGCATTAAAGTGGGGATTGGTCCTGGGTCAATCTGTACAACGCGTGTGGTCGCTGGTGTAGGTGTACCACAGATTACAGCGGTATCCGAGTGTGCCGAAGAGGCGGATAAACATGATATTCCTCTTATTGCCGATGGTGGGGTTAAATATTCAGGCGAGGTGGCCAAAGCGATTGCTGCCGGTGCCTCCAGTGTGATGTTGGGCTCCATGTTTGCAGGGACTGAAGAAGCGCCAGGAGAGGTTTTTATCTATCAGGGCAGACGTTATAAAACCTATCGGGGTATGGGGTCGATTGGTGCGATGGCGAAAGGTTCAAAAGATCGCTATTTTCAAAATGAGGTGGTCTCAGAGCAGAAACTGGTTCCTGAGGGGGTTGAGGGGAAAGTGCCTTATAAAGGGTATCTCCATGATATGCTTCATCAGTTGGTGGGTGGTTTAAGAGCAGCGATGGGTTACACGGGGTGTGAGGATATTCCTACACTGCGCCATAAACCTGCTTTTATGCAGATTACCAGCGCGGGATTAAAAGAGTCCCATGTGCATAATGTGATTGTCACCAAAGAGACGCCTAACTACCGCTTAGATCAGGCTGGATAAGTGGATTTCATCAAAGGATCAAAAAGATGACCAGCACGCGCGATCGGCTGCATGATGAAAAAATTTTAATTCTGGATTTTGGTTCTCAGTATACGCAACTGATTGCAAGACGGGTGCGTGAAGCGGGAACTTACTGCGAAATCCATGGGGGCGATCTCTCTCTTGAGGCCATTGAGAAGTATGATCCTCAAGGGATTATTCTCTCTGGTGGCCATCAGTCGGTCTATGATCAGGATGCGTTGCACCCCAATGAGGCACTCTTAAGGTTGGGACGGCCTGTTTTAGGGATATGTTATGGTATGCAGTGGATGGCGCACCATTTTGGTGGTGCTGTAGAGGCTGCTAAGAAGCGGGAGTATGGTTTAGCAGAACTGGAGCAGCAGGGGAAGTCTCCGCAACTTCTAAAAACCTTTTTTGAGCAGAGTGAAAGAGAGCCCGTGTGGATGAGCCATGGGGATCATGTTTCACGTCTTCCTGAGGGGTTTTGTTGCCTGGCCTCCAGTACCAATGCACCGATTGCCGCGATGATGGATGAATCACGACGACTCTATGGTGTGCAGTTTCATCCAGAGGTGAACCATACTCCCCGTGGTCGCCATCTGGTGGATGCTTTTGTGCGTGATATCTGTGGATGTCATGGTCTCTGGACCGCAGAGCATTTTATCGATTTTACCATCGATTCAATCCGTAAACAGGTTGGAGAAGAACAGGTTGTTCTAGGCTTATCTGGCGGTGTGGACTCCTCTGTTTTAGCGGCATTGTGTCATCGGGCGATTGGTGATCGTCTTACCTGTGTTTTTGTGGATAATGGCCTGTTACGTCTCAATGAGGGCGATCAGGTGATGGAGACTTTTGCGAAACATATGGGCATTAAGGTGATCCGTGTGAACGCAGAAGCGCGTTTTCTAAAGGGGTTAAAAGG
>JBQGBW010000015.1:0-55985 GCA_052043475.1 Magnetococcales bacterium HHB-1 | reverse complement strand
TTTTTCGCGTTTAGCTCCTGTGCAGTGTATGACTTTTGGCCATCCAGATACTTCGGGTATTCCGAATATGGACTATTTTATCTCTTCAGATCTGCAAGAGATTCCTTCAGCTCAAAATCACTATAGCGAACGGTTGGTGCTGCTCTCCTCAGAACTGCCCTGTTACTATTTTCCGCCTGGTCCTGGAGAGGATATTGGTCGCACGGATCTTAACCTGCCAGAGCAGGGTAATCTCTATCTCTGTCCTCAATCGCTCTTTAAGGTGCATCCTGAGTTTGATCTGATTATTGAGGGTATATTAAATCGTGATCCAGATGGCTTTTTGGTTTTGATCTCAGAACGGGGTAAACCGCGCTCTGAAGAGATGCTTCTGGCCCGTTTTAAGCGCAGTTTTTCTGATTCATCATGCCTTGGCCGCATTCATTTTGTTCCTACCATGAGCAATATGCGTTTTGTGGGGCTGTTAAAGTTGGCCGATGTTATTCTGGATACACCTTACTTCTCAGGTGGTATCAGCTCTTCAGAAATTTTTGGTCTTGGTCTGGTCACGGTCACTTGGCCTAAAGATTATATGTGCGGACGGGTGACTCTGGCACAATATAAGCAAATGGAAATTGACGCGTGTGTGGTTTCCAGTGCGGAAGGTTATATTCAAAAGGCGGTGCAGATTGCCACCGATCCCGATTATCAACAGCAGCTTCGTGCACTGGTGCATAAACGTGCTCCCCGCTTGTTTGAACGGCAAGAGGCGGTATCCGCATTAGAACACTTTTTTATTAAAGCAACCGAGGCCGCCTGTGCTGGAAAATGGCTTCCCATGAAGGGGTGGGAAAGTCTATCTTTCAACGCTGAAAAAAAGGTGGAGTAGCATCTTTTTGGTTGTCTTTGTTAACTTTCTTCGCTCACCATATGCTTATATTTTTTTGATTGTTGTCCAGTGCATTGCCAGGGAGACGCTCAAGAACTATTTGAAAACCATGGCTATGCCGTTGTATCCGGGAAGAATATATGATAAATTATCCCATAGATGATGTTGCATACGTTGCATTTTGTTCTGTTTTGAGATGCGCATGATTTTATGGAGTGTGCACGCCATCAATTTGAAAACCAATATTGCGTACATGTAAACTGAGTTGATGTGCATTTTGGTTTTTAGTATCTTTTATAATTGATTTATAAACATAATCGTGACCAAAAGGTTTTTTGCCTTGCGCGTCGCCAGTTAAACCTCCAGAATGTTTTTCGCTTAAGTTTTTTTATATCGATCCTGACTGTTCTCAACATACGATCTCCTTAGAAGAATATTATCCTATGACCACTCCCTACCTTTTCCAACGTCTTAAAGCAGCTGTTTCTTATCACGAACAGGGTGATTTTACTCAAGCGGAACGTATATATCAAGAGATTATTGCAGAAGATGAGCGATGTGCAGATGCCTGGAACCTCCTTGGTGCAATCTATCTGCAACAGGGGGAACCCATGCGGGCCTTTACCCTGATCCAAAACGCATTAACCCTCAATAACCAGGTGCCCTCCTTCTTAAATAACTATGGTGCGGCACTCCAGGCAATGAATCGGTTCAGTGAAGCGGAAGACGCTTATCGTCAGGCCATCAAGTTGGCCCCCTTTGATGTGGATGCACGCAAGAACAGTGCGGCACTGCTCCGTTTACAGGGAAAGCTGAAGGAGGCAAAAGAGGAGTTGGTACTGGGGTTGCGTTTTTGTCCAGAACATCCAGTTCTTAAGATGGAATATGCACAAACGCTCACCGATATGCGTTGTTATGCGGATGCCTTACGTGTCTACGATGCCCTGTTAGAACAGAATCCCGAGCATAGTCATCTGCTCTTTTTGCGTGCGATGGTGTTGTGGTATCTGGATCGCGCCGACGAGGCGCTATCTATATTACAATACTGTCGTGAACAGACACCAGATAATGTACTGGTTTTACATGCTCTGTCTCAAGTTTACTACGCTTTGAATGACTATGATACCGCACTGAATATGGCTACACAGGCGGTGCTGCAAGCGCCCTCTTTTCCAGAAGCCTGGAGCGCGCAAGGACACGCCTATTATGCGTTGAACCATCTCGCTGAGGCGCGGCGGTGCTATGAACAGGCGCTGGAAATTAATCCATCGCTGCTTGATGCCATGGCGAGTCTTACGGCCATTCTTTGGGAAACACATGCGTTCGATGAAGGATTGCTCTATTGTGATCGTGCATTGCAGATGGTTCCAGGTTCTGTTGTGTTTATGAAATATAAGGGGTTGATTCTGCAAGCCAAGGGAGAGCTTAAGACGGCTGAAGAGGTGTTCCGACGTGCCTTGAGGTACCGTCCTGAGTGGATCGAGGTAAAAGCCCATCTGATTACAACGCGCTATCAACAGGCGTTGACGCGCAAGGCGGATCGGAATTTTGATGATCTGATTCAACACCTCCCTTCATTTCAGGATCTGTATATGATCCATGATATTCAAAAGATCGCTTCTCGAACATCTCAGCTTGAAGCGATGATCTTGGTGGATGATGAGGATCAGTCTCATCAAGGTAAGTATGAACAGATTAAACAACTGCTTACACTGCCAATACTGGTCTCCTCTTCAGAGGAGATCGAACAGTTAAGGCAACAACTCCATCATCAATTGGATCGCTTGCTTACGGATACATCACTGCGTGTGGCGTGTGACGATCTTTTTGGTCAGACCACCGCGGCGTTGGCTTATTATGGTGAAAATGAGTTGCATCTCCAGAAGAAAATCGCACAACTTCATCAACAGATCTGTCCTGAACTGCTCTGGACAGCGTCTCATTGCCAAGAGAAGGTTGCAGCAAAAGAACAATTAAAAATCGGCATCTGTTCAGCGCGTTTTTACGCTTCATCTGTTGGACGGCTCTATACAGGACTGTTAGAACATCTTCCCAAAGCTTCCTTCGAGGTTATTCTTTTTTCCTTACCGGGTAAGGTGGACTCTTATCTGCAACAGCAGATTGATAGTGTGGCGGATCGGGTGATTCGTCTGCCCAAACAGTTGGAAATGGTACGAGAACGGATCGCAAGAGAGCGGTTGGATATCCTCTTCTATCCTGATATCGGTGTGGATGCTTTGGGCTATTATCTGGCCTTTGCACGTCTGGCACCGGTGCAGTGTACCAGTTTTGCACATCCGCTCACTTCTGGTCTGGATACCATTGATCATTTTATTTCTTCTAAGTGGCTGGAACCGGATCATGCCGAGAGGTTCTACCACGAAAAACTTACCCTGTTGCCCACACCGCCGGCAACCTACACCCGTCCTCGCGTGCCGTTTAAGGCCAATCGAATGATGTTTGATCAACTTAAAACATTATCGGCTTCTGCACATATCTATTTCTGTCCTCAGGATATTTTTAAGCTCCATCCTCAGTTTGATGCCGTATTTCGTGAAATTCTCTATCGGGATCCTGAAGGTTATCTTCTTTTTCGAATCGCCGAAAAACCACGTTGGCAACGTTTTATTCAGCATCGTCTGGCACAAAATGATCCCAGCCTTATGGATCGGATCGTTTTTATCTCCGCAGGATCCGAAGAGCAGTTTAAAACGTTGGTGATGGTCTCTGATGTGGTTCTGGATGCTCACCCGGTCTCCGGAAATCACCGCTCTTTAGATACCCTGGCCTGTGGTGTGCCTCTGGTGACGCTTCCTGGAGAGAATATGGCCAGTCGGATTACCCAGATGCTTTGTCGTATTATAGAAGTGCCTGAGTGTATTGCAGAGGATGCCGAGGATTATGTGGAACGGGCCCTGCGTCTTACCCACGATTATGGCTGGCGTAAGCGGGTGAGTGAAAAAATCATCGCCAATTGTGATAAACTGTGTCAACCTAAGCGTGCGGCCCAAGCCTTTGGGCTCTTCTTTCAGCACGCTTATCAGGAGATACAGGAGTGAGGGATTTTCGCTATGATCATAGCGCAATGGTTAGTCTTCCCTATCCCGACAGCCGTCCTGAGCACCTTAAAACGGTGGCTAAGGTCTCAGGATTTGATAGTACTGATATCCATTCAGCACGGGTTCTAGAGTTGGGATGTATTGCTGGTGGTAATATCCTCCCCTTAGCGGCACTCTACCCCGACAGCAATTTTGTGGGGGTGGATATGATCTCATCAGCGATTCGTGAAGCGCGTCAGGCGGCACGGGAACTGGATCTGAATAATATCGAATTTCGCTTTCTCACCCTTGATGATCTGCTCAATGAAGCGCAGATGCCTGGCCCATTTGACTATATTATCTGTCATCACTGGTTATCTTATGTCTCCCGATCAGATCGGGCCCGTCTTTTTCAACTGATTCAACAGTTATTGGCGAAACAGGGGGTGGCCTGCTTAGGCTATGCAACCCTGCCGGGATTTTCGACCATCCGCACAATCCGTGATATGAGTCGCTTTCATTGTGAGATGTTTGATGAGCAGACGGAGCAGCGGAAGCAGGCGGATCTTTTTTTCTCTTTCTTCTTAGAGAACTTAAAAGCACGGGATGAAAACCTGGCTAAACTCTATGATCGGGAGTGGCGCTATATGGCGGAGCCCGATGATGCCAATTTTGTTTTTCATCATCTGACCGGTCATAATCATCCGCGCTATCTCTATGAGGTGGTGCGTGAGGCAGAAACCTATGATCTTCACTACTTAAGCGATGCTCGCTTAGATAGTCTTAATTTAGAACAGATTCCTGAGTCCGCCAGAAAGCAGTTCCGTACAATGGATGATCGTGTGCGTATGGAGCAGTATTACGATTTTTTAGTGCATCGACGTTTTCGCCTCTCTCTCTTTTGTCATGCTGACCAAACGCGTCATATGCAGCCTCTGCAAGCTCTCTTTGAGGTGTTCTCTCTTTCCGCCGCAATTAAACCCTTGGTTGATGAAGCCTCTCCCTCCTCAGACCAGGAACCCTCATTCCAGTTTCTTCATGATGGCCAGGTGGTACAGGTAACGCATCCGCTGCTGCATACACTGCTCTGGATGCTCTTTGAACAGCGTGGTAAACCGATTGCCTTGAGTGAACTTGTCGGGATCATGGTTCAGCGTTGTGGCGTGAGTGCCAAGGAGATCTGGGATTTCTTTCATGCGTTTATTCCCGCGCAGGTTCTTGCGGGACGCTTTCTGCTTCATGCCGAAGAGGGAAAGTCGATTCTTACGCTCTCGGATAAACCAGAAGCATTATCAACGGCACGCTATCAGGCCCGATTGGGCTCACGTGTCACCAATGCACGGCATCAGTGGCTCCCCTTAGAGGATGCCCAGCGTATTGTTTTGGCGAATCTGGATGGACAGTGCAGCCATAAAACATTGCAACAGATTTTGACTGGAGAGGTTAAGGCGGGCCGTTTAAAACTGCCGGGTGTACCTAAACAACAACCGGATCAACTGAAAGAGGAGATCTTCCAGCAGCGCATTGCCTGGCGTCTGCAGGAAATTTTGGAGTTTCTTCGGAGTAATGCGTTTTTAGTGGCGTAAAGGTTAAAGAGGATATCATGCGGCGGTTTGGTTTTGTTCTCTTGTTTTTGTTGATTGCAGGCTGTGCAAATCTGTTGGCTGTTTTTAATCGTCAGAAGTTTGCCGAATGGATTGCTGAAAAAGGCCCCTTGCAGCATACCACGGTGGTGACAAAACCATTTTTAATCACCTCTTTTTATCGTGTATCCGATCCCGGTGCGGATCTCTGGCTCTATATTGAGGGCGATGGTTTTGCCTGGAAAGATCGTTGGACACTCTCTAGAGATCCGACGCCACGTAATCCGGTGGCACTACGGTTGGCTGCAACAGACCGGCGACGGAATGTGGTCTATCTGGCCAGGCCCTGTCAATATTCCGGTGTGGGAGGGGGGTGTTATGCGGCCTATTGGTCTAACCGGCGTTTTAGTGAAACAGTGATCGCCTCAATGAACCAGGCGGTGGATTACTTTAAAAAAGAGAGCCAGACAGAACGGATTCATCTGGTCGGCTTCTCTGGCGGTGCGGCGGTTGCGGTTTTAATTGCGGCCCGTAGAGGCGATGTGGTCTCACTTCAGAGTGTGGCGGGTAATCTGGACCATGTGACCCTGCACCAACACCACAATGTGAACCAGATTCCTGAATCGTTAAACCCCATTGATGTTGCCGATAAGGTAAAACATATTCCTCAATATCATTGGCGTAGTGTTGATGATCGAATCATCCCTGTTCAGGTGACCGCGCGTTTTATGCGTAAGGTGGGGGGGAAGTGTGCCAAAGTTCATACCGTCTCAGATATTGACCATGATGGTGACTGGCATAAGCAGTGGTTTCAGTGGCAGAGTCATCTTACATTAGCGTGTCGTTCATAACCACATCTGTGGCCAGACCTGGCTGGGTTGTTCTGCCTTTTGTTGCAAGATCGGCCAGAGTTGTTCAATCTGCGTCTCTGTATTCGCCATATCGCCCTGATTCTGGATGATAAAATCAGCCCGTTGGCATTTTTTATCTTCTGGCATCTGACTCTGGATCATCTTTTTTTGAATGCTTAGATCCAAGGGACGGTTTTTAAGACGTTCCTGTTGTTGATCTCCACACGCCACCACCACCACATAATCCAGCCGTTTTTCTGCTTTGGTTTCAAAGAGTAGAGGAATCTCTAAGGCAATAACCGGTGGTGTTTTGGCGCTTTTCTCGATATCTTGAATAAATTTAATCTGTTGGCGTCGCACCTCAGGATGGACAATCGCTTCTAACGCTTTTCTGGCTTGGCTGTGGAGAAAAACTTCCTGGCGTAGGGCTTCCCGGTTTAAAGAGCCATCTTTATGCAGAATCTGTGCACCAAAGTGTGTGACCACCTGATTGAGGCCATCACTTCCCACCGCTAAAGCCGCCCTCGCAAACTGATCCGAACTGGCTGTATAAGCCCCTTTTTCTTGTAGCTTCTTTGTCATGGTGCTCTTCCCGCAACCCATGGAGCCGGTTATACCCACAATAAACATATTTACTCCAGAATGTAAAAAAGCTAAGGTAATCCAAGGTAAGTATGAAAATAGTAGTGATGAATCTCATTGCCAAAGGCGATGTAGGTGATCGCTGCGATAATCAGGTAGGGGCCGTAGGGGATACGATAATCGGAGGGTAGGCTTTTAACGGTCAGCCAGATAATACCCACCACACTGCCAATCAGTGAAGAGAAAAAGATGGTGAGCGGTAGGGCTTGCCAGCCGAGCCAGGCGCCAATGAGGGCGAGCAGTTTGACATCACCAAAGCCTAAACCCTCTTTTTTAGTGATCTTCTCAAAGCTCCAGGCGACAAACCAGAAAAAGCCGCCGCCTGCGACCAAACCGATTAAAGCATCCTGTAGATTGGCAATGGGTGCGTGGGTTATGGGGAGCATGGCGACAATGGGGCCAAGAACAATGCCCGGTTTTGTGATAAGATCAGGAAGCCAGCCGTGATAGAGATCAATGACCGCTAACACCAGAAAGGCGTAAAGTAGCAGTGTAATGGCGATTGCCGTGGGTGTGGGGCCTAAATTGACGATGGTGATTGCGGTCATCAGTGCGGCGATGGCTTCAATCATTGGATATTGAATGGAGATCTTCTCCTGGCAGGCACGACATTTTCCTCGTAACATAAGCCAACCCAGTATGGGAATGTTATCTTTCCATAAAATTGGGGTATTGCAGGCTGGACAGTGGGATGCAGGAAAAGCGATATTCTCTTCTCTGGGAATTCGATAGATGCAGACATTTAAAAAGCTGCCGATTGTCGCACCAAAGAGGATCGATGGAATGATAAGTTGCCAAGACATGCTTGATCTCTACCTGAATTTTGGGGTTATACCATGACCAGAGGGGGATATATGAACAAAAGGCGTATCAATCTGTGGATACGACTCTGCTCTATTTTTATCGTGTTTCTGCTCTGGTATCCAGGTAAAAGCGTTGCGATGACCACAGAAACATCGCGCCATCATGCTAAAAAACTCTCCTTGGAGAAGCTTTTTCGTTTGAGTGGGATACTGCCCTGGTATACCCGCAGCGATCCCTCCCATCAGGAGGTGGTGGTCAGTGGCGTACCGAAGCAGCCTTTTGCGCCGGGCGCACAGAAACAGGCGATGATGGTTTTCTCTAAAGATCGTTTTGTATTACGCATTCTGGGAAAAAATCGTGATCCTTATTACCATTCTCTTTTTCTGGTGATGTATGGTCTGGGTATGGAAAAAGAACCCGAGAGTGCGCTGCTTCTGGATCTGAACGAAGGAGATCGTTTTGATGTGGAGATTCCTGGCCACCTGCCCAGGGCTTATCGTCTCTTTTTACACAACAAAAGAGGTTTGCGTGGATTAAGAATGCGCATTGAGCAGTTTAAGCCTGCACAGGATATCTATCGGCCGCTCTTTATTAAAGCATTGCAGCAGCGGAAAAAAGAGGGAAAACTAAAAAAGGTCTATGCTAAGGTGATCTCAAAGAAGGCGGTGCTCTATGAAAAACCAGGTGTTATTAATCCAGAGAATATTGCTGGCGCTTTGCCCTATGATGCCTATGTCCGCATTGAGCAGGAGAAAGGAGGCTGGCGTCAGGTGGTCTCTGCAGGCGGGGTGCGTGGATGGATGGAACACCATTTTTTACATACACTGCTTAAATCAGTGCCTAAAAACACCCCCCAACTCAACCAGATTCATCTAAATCAATCCAAAGCACCGCCAACGCTGGCCAGAATGCAGAAGAAACCGCTGCTAAATCAACCCAAAGCACCGCCAACGCTGGTCAGAATGCAGAAGAAACCGCTGCTAAATCAACCCAAAGCACCGCCAACGCTGGTCAGAGCGCAAGAGAAACCGCTGCTGATTCGTAAGATTAAAAAGCGTGAATCACCGCCAGTACTCAAGCGTCGCACCATCACCTATCGCCGACTGAATGCCACGCAGTTGCGCGTGCGTTCGGGTCCAGGTTTAAAGTATCGCGTGATTGGCCGCCTTGATGAACGTTATCATCGCAGGGTGGCGGTATTGCAGGAGAAAAATGGTTGGAGTCAGGTACGGTTAAAAAATAATCAATTGGGTTGGGCCAGTTCCCAATATTTAAAGCCCATTCCAAGCCCTGTTGGACCATAATGCATGATCGATGACCGGTTTGATATGATCACCTGGAAATTTAAAGTCGTTTATTTAAATGGGGCAGCGATAAAAAAGGATTCATAATTATGATGGGGTTTAATGCCAAGTTAGTCATAGGAACCGTATTCATTTTTATTATGATACTGATTAACGGTTATCTGATGCATAGCACAATTCAGTCACTGCTCTCAACACTTCATTGGGTGGATCATACGGCACAAGTGATTAATCAAGGAGAGAAACTGATTAAACTGCTGGTTGATATGGAAACCGGCGCGAGAGGCTATCTTATTGTGGGTCGTAAGACTTTTCTGGAACCCTATGATTATGCTGGAGATACGTTTTGGTCGGAATGGGATAAAACAGATGATTTGGTCCGCGATAACCCACAGCAGATACGGCGTCTTGGGAAGGTTAAACTGTTGGCTGAGCGTTGGCGACAGGAGGTTGCTCAACCCTTGATTGAAAAACGGCGACGCACATTATCCTATGATCAAAATGTTGATAAACTGCAAGCCCGATTAAGTTATGGTTTGGGAAGAAAAATTTTTGAGAAGATGCAACGTAAATTTGCTGTATTAGAACAGCGGATGAAAAAAGCGTCCGTAGGTCATGAAGCGCATTGGTTGCTGTTGGCGATGGCCAAGGATATGGCGGAACAAAGTGCAGGACAACGCGGTTTTCTGCTTACAGGTGATGAAGGCTTCTTAGAACAGTTTGAACAGAGTCGTGCCAATTTCCAAGAGCATTACCAACAGTTGAGTGGACGCTTGCAGAAGCGCTCTTCTCTGATGATTCAATTGAGATTACTGGAAAAACTGGCAGCGCAGTGGATAAAAACGGTGGGACGGACTGAAATTTCCCGTTGGGCAAAAATTCATGAACAAAAGCGTTTTTTAAAGGAGATTGTCGCGGTGGTTGAAGCGGAGACCGGTAAGAAAATTATGGATCATCTTCGTCATCTGCTCCATGAATTTATTCAGGTTGAACGCATGCTTATGGAGCAGCGCAAACAGCGCGCGCAAACCGAAACAGCGCAGGCGATGCAGTTGCTGATTCTGGGTATTGTGGCCATTATCTTTTTTGGTAGTATGGTCACGTTTATTGTTTTACGCTTGATTAATCGTCCTTTAAATGCCATCACAAAGCAGATGGAGAGTCTGGGCGAGGGTGAGATCCATGAAACGAAGATTAATTATCGTGCCCATGATCATTTAGGCCGGATGTTAAAAGCGGTTTCTGTGGTGTTGGCTAATATGACCCGATTAACCCGGCAGGTTAATCAAATATCCAAAGGGGACTATTCTGAACGTGTGAAGCTGTTATCGAATAAGGATATTCTAGGAGAGGCGATCAATCAGATGACCGATACCTTAGAGCAGAATCATACACGAAATCATCAACAAAACTGGATCTCAACCGGCTTGCGTCTGCTCTCCTATGAGATGTCGGGAAATCTTGAAGTAAAACCCTTAGCAGAGCGTGCACTGACCTTTCTTACCCGTTATCTTGAGGCGGGACGCAGCGTTTTTTATGCACGACTCGATCTAGAACAGGATACACTGGAATGCGTGGCACACTGTATGGTGATGGAATCTGACGCCTCGCTGCTGCCTATTCTACCGGGTGAAGGCGCTGTCGGTCAGGTTTTTCAGGAGAAAAAACCGTTGTTATTGACCAATATTCCAGAGGAGACACAGACCATTGCAACGGGGACGGTTATTGCTGCACCACGCACGGTTTATATCTTTCCATTAATCTATAAAGAGCACATTCAAGGCGTCGTTGAGTTGGCATCATTTAACCCCTTTGAAGCGCATCATCAGACGCTGCTTAAGGAGGCGGCGGATCTGATTGCCGTTGGTCTGTTTACCGCACGTCAACAGCAGAAGATTCATCAACTGTTACGATTGGCGCAAAATGGCCAGGAGTCTACATTTTCGGAGAAAACAGATGAATAGCCGTTTTTTCTTGTGGTGGAAGGATTATAAAGTTGATCCAGGTGTATGGATTATCTTATCGCTGATCTGTATGCTCGTGCCTCGCCCTGGTGTGGCGGAAGTAGAGATTTCACCATCCGAAGTCTATGTTCAGGTGGAACGTATTGCGCAGGAGTTGAAGCTTATCCAGCGTCATTTTGGCGTTCAGGATAAGAAGCAAAAAACAAGACCATTTAAAGCACGATTAAAACCGCGCCATGTCTGGCAAAAGAGCTATGAGGTTTTAGTAAAAATTAACATTTTCCGTGCGCGTCACAACATGCCCCGTATTACTCCCAATGCGATGGAGCCGGTACTGGATCTGGATCCCATGCTGGTCTATGAACAGACACAACGGATTTTAACCGAGCTAGCGATCATTAGAACGCGCTTAAACATTCCAGGAACGACCACATTAAAACCGGTTGTGGGGGGGAAGAAGCCGATTGATGTGTTTAATCAATTGCATCAGATTTCATTGATGATGGAAATGCTCAATGCGCAAAAGATTGACCCGAATCATGTCTTTGCGGAGGTGATGCGCCTTGATGAAGATGTCTCCAGTCTTCTCCGGCGATTAGGCATTAAAGATGACACCTATCCACCAGCGCGTAAGAAAAAAGTGATCCCTAAAGACTCTTTTTTGGTTGCATTTGAATTTATGAAGGAGATTCAGCGATTACAGCGTTTTGTGGGGATTGGGCAGACAAACTTCAGTGCTTTTAAAAAACGCCACAACGTGCAACCCGCCGATGTTTTTAATATCATTGGAATGTGCCTGGCGGAGTTTCAACTGCTCAAAGCCCATTACAATGATCGGCGTGTCACACCTGCTGCTGAGTATCTGGATAATAAATTGCCCGATGATGTTGAACAGATGCTGCAATGGATTACGCGCAAACTTCGATTGATCAAAACGGTTAAATAGATTGTCATGCCTATCATGCGTTTTTTTATAAAGTGGTTGAATCGTTTAGGCATCCGTGCCCGCTTTATGTTCTCCTCCTTTCTTGTCATTATCTGTGCTATGTCCTGTATCGGATATTATGGTTACTATACGGCTTATGAGACATTAGGACGTCAATCTTTGACGTTAGTCACGCAACAGGCGCAACAGCTTACGGTGGAGATTGAAGCACAATTAAAAGAAGCGCCTCAGGATCTGGACGCATTGGTTCAGAATACCACGTTACATCGCGCACTCTACTGGAAAGCGTTGGGTGTGGAACGCAAGGCGATTCACTGGCACGCGGTTGTCTTAGAGACGTTGCGTTCTTTTTTAGATGCCCATCATCACTATTTTTCAATCCAGTTTTTTGATCTGGAGGGTAAAGCGCAGATTAATATACGTCGTCGTCACCAGTTAAATCCGCGACAATATCCGATGGCGATACGAAAACAGCTTAAAACCGCACCATTCTTACATGATAAAAAACAGGGCACATTTTCGGTCTCTCCTCTGGAGTTGTATCGCAAAAACGGTCTGATTACACACCCTCTAACACCTGTTATCCATTTTGCACAACCTGTTATTGCTGAAAATGGTGAACATTATGGAACCATGGTTCTGCAACTGCTCGCTGATCCCATTTTTCAGCTTCTAAGGCAAGCCCAAAAGCAGGCACACTGGAATTATTATCTTATTTCAAAAGATGGTGACTATCTGTTCCATCCAGATCAACGACAGCAATGGGGACGGTTACTGGGACACCAACGTCGTTTTTATCGAGATTTTCCTGAACGATTTGAGAAGGTTAAATTAAAAGATCATGGCACATTTGATTTTGCAGAGCAGGTCATCAGTTATCGCCGTATTTTTCCTAAAAAAGATTATGAACAAAACCATTGGATTTTGATTGTCAACGCGGATCAAAAACTGGTGATGAAACCGTTACATCGATTTGTTCAGGTTTTTCTTCTTCTATTTGTTGTTACGCTTTTCCTGGCGTTTCTGGCGAATCGTAGTACCGTGCGCAGTATTTTGTGGCCGATTCATGCCATCACACGGCAGTTGGAACATCTGGGTAAGGGAGAGATCATTCGAGAAACGATTACCTATTATGCCACGGACAGTTTAGCCCGTATGATTCTGATGGTAAATCAACTGCTCGATAATACAGAAAAGACCATTCAACAGGTTAAAAAGATCTCTTCAGGAGAGTATGGTCAACAGGTACAACTGTTATCAAAACAGGATCGTTTAGGATTGGCGATCAATGAGATGAGCCATACCTTAGAGCGCAATCAGTTCCACAATCAGCAGCAGCGTTGGATCAATGAAGGGGTCAGTCAACTGGCGCGGGAGTTATCGGGAGATCAATCGCTGCAACAACTGGCAGAAAAGGCCCTGAATTTTACTGGACGCTATCTGGAGTCCGGACGGGGCGTGCTCTATCACTATGAGGAGGAAAAAGAGGATCTGGTGTTAACGGCAACCTTTATGTTCACTGAGCGAAGCCAGATTGCAAACCGGCTAAAATCGGGAGAAGGTGCCATTGGTCAGGCGGCGAAAGAGAGAAAACCGATTCTTCTGAAAGATATTCAATCCCAGGAGTATCAGATTACCACTGGAACCGTGGCTGCTAAACCGTTGAATGTCTTTGTGTTACCACTGCTCTATCAGGAGACGTTGCAAGGAGTGATGGAACTGGCCTCTTTTATTCCGTTTGATAAGACACGACAGACATTTTTAGTGCAGCTTGCAGATATGATTGCGGTGACGCTATTTTCAGCATCTCAACGGAACCAGGTTCAACAGCTTCTTATCCAGGCTGAGGAGAGTACACAGCGTGCCAAAGAGCAGAATCGCCATCTGCAAAAGACCAACCGCCAGATGGAGAAGCAGCAGCGACAGTTGCAGAATGCCAATACTCAGATGGAAGAGCAACAGCAGCAACTCCAGCAGCAGACCACAGCGTTGCAGACGGCGAACTCCCATATGGAGGAGCAACAGCAGCAACTCCAGCAACAGACGGAAGAGTTGCAAGAGGCCAATGCGCAGATGGAGGAGCAACAGCAGCAACTCCAACAACAGTCTATAGATCTGACACGTAATAATGAAGCCCTGCGTATTTCTCGTGATGAACTCGATGCACGCGCCAAACAGCTAGAAGAGGCCAACCGTTATAAATCTGATTTTCTCGCCAACATGAGCCATGAACTCCGTACCCCGCTTAACTCCATTATTGTGATCTCTAAAATGTTGGCGATGAATGAAAACAGTCAGTTAGATCAAGAGACCATTCAACGGGCTAAGGTGATCTTTGATGCGGGTAATGAACTCTTAAGGTTGATTAACGATATTCTGGATCTGTCAAAAATTGAAGCAGGACGTGTTGAACTCTATCCTGAAACGTTGGCAACCACAGAAGCGGCGCAAGAACTTCAGGCACTTTTCCAAGAAAGCTTTAAGGAAAAGCATTTAAGGTTTAATATTGAAGATACGTTTCAGGGTAACATTGTCACAGATCGCCATAAAATTTTGCAGGTGATTCGTAATCTGTTATCGAATGCGTTGAAATTTACCCACAAAGGTGAAGTGCGGCTGCAATTTGAGCGTGTTGCTGATAAAGAACGGCCTTTGCGCATTGTGGTCAGTGATAGCGGCATTGGTATTCCAGAGGATAAGTTACAACAGATCTTTGAGGAATTTCGCCAGGTGGATGGCTCAATTTCACGTCAATATGGTGGAACAGGATTAGGTTTAACCATCAGTCGCCGGTTTATCAATCTGCTGAATGGCACCATTGATGTGCGGAGTGTTGAGGGCGAGGGGAGTCAGTTTATTATTACGCTGCCTGAACAGTTAGCTTCTTCTGAGAATATCAGCATGGCGCCACCTGTGCCTTCACCATCCGCACCTGTAGCGCTTCAATCTCAACCAGATGAGATGAAATCGGAGATCAAACTGAAGACGGATTGTGCGGTTCTGGTGATTGATGATGACCGTAATTTTCTGAAAACCATGACCATGATTCGGCGTCCACACCACTGTCAGATTTTGACAGCCCAGACCGGGAAAGAGGGGTTGAAGTTGGCCGCAGAACATCAGCCCTCGGGTATTATTCTGGATCTTGGTCTACCAGATATGTCGGGACAGGAGGTGCTTACGCAGTTAAAAACCAATTCCGATCTAAAAGATATTCCCATCTATATTATTTCTGCACAAGATCGAGATGGGGCCTTATTGGAGCAGGGTGCCTTAGGATTTTTACAGAAGCCAGTGACCGATGATCAGATTAAGGCGGCGGAAAATGCCTTGCTAGGTATTGTACAGAAACAGCAGCATAAAACCATGCTGATTATCGAGGGGGAAGCGGTTAATCAGTCGCTGATTGATTCACTGCACTTAAAGCGTTATAGTCAAATCAGGGTGGCACGTTCGGCAGAAGAGGGTTTAACCTGGGCTCAGAATGAAACCTTTGATCTCATTTTAGTGGACCATGCCATTGAAGATATGGCTTGTGAACAGTTTTGTGAGAAAGTTCGTCATATTCATCCAGAGGTTGCTTTAATTATCTATGGTGTGGGAGAATTTGGTGAGACGCGTGAGGCGACACTGCGTCAGTTTACCGATAGCATTATTCAACAGGCTCCAACAGCCACAGAGCGACTGCTCAAAGATGTGGTACGTTTTTTATCCCATGCAAAAACAAAAACTGAAACAGAAAAGAGCGCATTGATCACTTCGCCGGAGATCTCTGAAAAGTTGCTTGAAGGTCGGCAGGTGATGATTGTTGATGATGATGCACGGAATCTCTTTGTTTTATCTGCCGCACTGGAGCAGCATGGTGCCGAGGTTATTACTGCACTACATGGTGAAAAAGCGCTGACGCTATTGGATGAGCATTCCGTTGATCTTATTGTGATGGATATCATGATGCCCGAGATGGATGGCTATGAAACCATTAAGCGTATACGGGCAAACGAACGGTTAAAAAATATCTCTCTGATTGCACTGACCGCAAAAGCACAGGATCAGGACCGACAGCAATGTCTGGCCGCAGGCGCGGATGACTATCTCTCTAAACCGGTCGATTATGAGATGTTGATCAATATGGCCAAAGCGTGGATTGAGAAAAAACGATGAGTGTGACCGTTCAACAGAGCGCAGACAGCAAACAGATTATGGTGCTGGGTGAGATCGATTCAGAAACTGAAGCGCTGTTGTTGACGATACTGGCGGAACCTTTTGCAAGCAGGATAGCGCTCTCTTTTTTTGATGCAACCATGATCTCTGAAGCCATTGTTTGGGCACTCCATCGTCTGGTGACCGATCATCCTGAAAGCCGTATTGAGATCTATAAGCATACTTTGGCGCACTATCTTAATGTGTTAAATCTTCCTGTACGCCACAAGGTGACAGCCCATAAACCGTTGAGTTATCCAACCATTAAAGCCTTGGCATTAGGCGGATCAACCGATAGTTTGGATAAGATTATTTATATTATCAGTAAGTTGCCTGTCAGTGATCTGGTTGTGTTTGTAATCCAGCATGTTTCAGAAGGTAAGCAGAATCGATTAGATCACATTTTGCATACAAAAACGGACTACACACTGCTGATGCCACACCATATGACGCCTGTTCAACCGGGCACCATCTATATCGCTCCTCCTGGACATCAGATGCGTGTACACCACGGTCAGGTTTATCTGACGCGAGATCGTAAACAGAACTATGCCAGACCTTCGATTGATGTACTATTTGAATCGCTGGCCCGTGAATATGGCAAACATCTCTTAGCGGTTCTGTTGTGTGGTTATGGCCGGGATGGCGTCGATGCGCTGGGTTTAGTCAAGCGTGTTGGGGGGTGGGTATTAGTCGAGCGCGCTGAAGAGTGTCTGGTGGCCACACTGGTTGAGAATGCCGTAAAAGAGGGTGTTTATGATCAGATCTGTTCTCTGCAGGAGATTACCGCTTTTGGTGTTGCGGCCACAGAAACCGCCTTGGATGAGACGATGATCAAGATTTTCTTGAAGGCTGTTTATCATTGTTATGGCTATGCGTTTCAATCCTATGCCTATGGTACGCTCTTACGTCGTACCACACAGCTTATGCAAAAATCAGGCTATAAAAAAGCGCAGTTTTCTGCTTTTCAACGGGATGTTTTAACCAATCCTCTGTTATTTGAGCAGCTTTTTTTCTCGCTCTCGATTGGTGTAACACAGTTTTTTCGTTATCCTAAACAGTTGGCTTATCTACGCCAATCCGTTTTACCAGAACTGGCGAGTTACCCCTATATTCGCATCTGGGTGGCGGGTTGTGCGACAGGTGAAGAGGCTTACTCTATTGCGATTCTGCTTGATGAGTTGGGTTTACTGGAAAAAAGTCGTATCTATGCAACCGATCTTAACCCAGTCTATCTTGCACATGGCGAAAATGGGCTGTTTGGGTCGGATGATCTGCCCCAGTTTAAAGCGCACTATCAGCAGAGTGAGGGGATACGTGATATCTCCTGTTATATCAAAGATAATGGACGCTATTTTGCTATGGCACCTCATTTACAGAAGAGAATTCTCTGGCATCGTCACTCATTGATACATGATGGTGTTTTTAATGAGTTTCAACTGATTCTCTGCCGTAATGTGATGATCTATTTTAATCAGACGCTGATACAAACCACATTAAACCTTTTTGCGCGTTCCCTACATACGCATGGTTTATTAATGTTAGGTGAGCAGGAAAACTTCCCCACGGATATTGAAGCGAGCCGATCGTTTGAATGTCGAGATGAAGCATTAAAGTGTTTTCAATTGAAGGTGGACGAGCCATGAGTGATACGCCTTTTCAAATTTTGGTTGTCGATGATCATGCAAATAATCGTTTTACACTCAACAGTTTATTGACACGTTTAGAGGATATCCAGATCTCTGAGGCCGCTTCAGGCGTTGAAGCTTTGGCTGTGGTGGTTGAGCATGATATCGATCTTATTTTACTGGATATTCAAATGCCCGATATGGATGGCTATGAAACGGCACGCCATCTTAAGATGGCTGCACGCACGCGCGATATTCCGATTATTTTTATTACGGCTGTTTTTAAATCGTACGAATTTGCCCAAAAAGGATTTCAAGTGGGTGCAATTGATTATGTGACAAAACCGATTGATGATTATCAATTATTGAATCGAATTCAGCTCTATCAAAAGTTATTTCAACGCGAAAAAAGTACCCAACAGGCCTTAACGCGACTCCGTGAACAAGAACGCATCACACAGCAGATTAATCAAGCGTTGGATCAACGCGTCAAAGAGCGTACAACCGCACTACAGGAGAATAATCTTCGCTTGGAGAAGGAGATTGAAGAGCGTTATCAGATTGAACAGCAACTCAAAAAGACGATGGAGAAAGCCGAAGCCGCGAATCAGGCCAAGAGTGAGTTTTTAGCCACCATGAGTCATGAGATTCGTACGCCAATGAATGTGGTGATCGGCATGAGTGATCTGTTGCTGGAGAGTGCATTGGATGAAGAGCAGAGACGCTATGTTCAAGTATTGCAGAATGCGGGGGATTCACTTCTTGATCTGATTAATGATATTCTTGATCTCTCCCGTATTGAGGCGGGACAGGTGCAGTTGGTACTGGAATCTTTTAATCCCCATGATCTGCTGCAGCATGTTGTTGAGATTCTGCGCTTTAAAGCGCAAGAGAAGTGTCATCTGAAACTCTCCTGTGATATTTCTGCTGCGGTACCGACCCAGGTGATTGGTGATAAAAGCCGCATTCGTCAGATTTTGATCAATCTGGTGGGCAATGCGGTTAAGTTTACTGAAGAGGGTGATATCTTTGTACGACTTATTTACGATAAAAAAGAACAGCACTTACGTTTTTCAGTTAAAGATACAGGCATTGGTATTGCCGTTGATCATATGGATTCTATTTTTAATCTCTTCAGTCAGGCGGATTCCAGTGTTTCCCGGCGCTATGGCGGCTCTGGATTAGGACTGGCCATCTCTAAAAGGTTGGTGCAGTTGATGAAAGGGACGCTTCATGTGCAGAGTGTGCTTGGCAAAGGCAGTACTTTTTATCTGAATGTTCCGATTCAACCGGTAGAGACGTCAGAAGTATCTGTTGAGAAAACAGCGCATGTTTCTTCAAATTCATCGAGAAACGATAAAAAACCGCTTCATATTCTTCTGGCGGAAGATAGTATCGATAATCAGTTATTATTAAAAAGTTATCTTAAGAAAACAGACCATAATCTGGTGATTGTGCCGAATGGAGCGGAAGCCCTACAGAAGGTATTGGATGATCATGATCATTGGGATCTGGTTTTGATGGATATTCAGATGCCGATTATGGATGGGTGTGCAGCGACCCGTTCAATTCGAGAATGGGAGAAAGGGATGGATTGCCAGAAGCTACCGATCTTAGCACTCACGGCTTTTGCTCTGGAGGAGGAGAAACAAAAATGTCTCGCCGCAGGGTGTGATGCCCATATCACCAAGCCCATTCGTAAGCAAAAACTGTTGCGTGTTTTAGAGACGTATGGATGATAGACTTCAATGATTAGATATTTGAACCATAGAGATGTAATATCATCTCTATGGTTAAGATTAATCCAGCGGAGGTAATGAAGCCAGTTCCTCTTCAGCATAGACACGGGAACGGGTCAGAAAACGTTTTCCTGTGGGATTTTCTAAAGAGAACATACCACCCCGGCCAGGCACCACATCAATAATCAGATGGGTATGCTGCCAGTAAGCAAATTGTGCCTCATTGATATAGAATGGCGAATCATCAATCTTACCAATCTGAATATCGGCATCACCCAGAATAAAATCACCCTGAGGATAGCACATGGGGGCGCTGCCATCGCAGCACCCTCCAGATTGATGAAACATCAGTGGTCCATGTGCCTCTTTCAGTTCTTTTATCAGTTCTAACGCCGCCGGTGTGGCGGAGACACGTTCGGTCATTAGAAGAAACCCAACGCTTTGGGACTGTAGCTGACCAGCAGGTTTTTGGTCTGTTGGTAGTGATCCAGCATCATCTTGTGGGTTTCACGGCCAATGCCTGATTGTTTGTAACCACCAAATGCGGCGTGGGCAGGATAGAGGTGATAACAGTTGGTCCAGACCCGTCCCGCTTTAATGCCGCGTCCCATACGGTAGGCACGATTGCCATCACGACTCCAGACCCCCGCACCTAAGCCATAAAGTGTATCATTGGCAATTTTGAGGGCATCGGCTTCATCTTTAAAGGTGGTCATCGATACCACCGGACCAAAGATCTCTTCCTGGAAAATACGCATGGCATTATGGCCACGGAAGATGGTGGGCTGAATATAGAACCCTCCGGCCAGCTCCTCACCCAGGTCTGCACGCTCACCACCGGTTAAGAGTTCGGCTTTCTCCTGATGGCCGATTTCCAGATAGGAGAGGATTTTCTCCATCTGTTCTGTGGAGGCTTGGGCACCGATCATGGTTTCGGTATCGAGTGGATGGCCCTGTTTGATGCTCTCCACCCTTTTGATGACACGCTCCATAAATTGATCTGCGATACTCTCCTGCACCAGCGCACGACTTGGACAGGTACAGACCTCACCCTGATTTAGAGCAAAGAGGGCAAAACCTTCCAGCGTTTTATCGAGAAAATCATCATCGCTTGCCATCACATCTTCGAAGAAAATGTTGGGGCTCTTTCCGCCAAGCTCCAGTGTCACTGGAATCAGATTCTGGCTGGCGTACTGCATAATCAAGCGACCCGTGGTGGTCTCTCCAGTAAAGGCAATCTTTGCAATCCGTGGACTCGATGCCAGTGGTTTACCTGCTTCAAGCCCAAAGCCGTTGACAATATTAAGTACCCCTTCAGGCAGAAGATCGGTGATCAACTCCATGAGCACCATAATACCCACAGGTGTCTGTTCCGCAGGTTTGAGTACCACGCAGTTACCGGCAGCCAGTGCGGGGGCCAGTTTCCATGCCGCCATTAAAATAGGAAAGTTCCAGGGAATAATCTGGCCAACAACTCCCAGAGGCTCATGAAAATGGTAGGCGACGGTGGTATCATCCAACTCAGCCAATGCGCCTTCCTGTGCCCGAATGCAGGAGGCGAAGTAGCGGAAATGGTCAATCGCTAAAGGCATATCCGCAGCCAAAGTTTCGCGAACGGGTTTACCATTATCCCAAGTCTCTGCAACGGCCAGCATCTCTAGATTTTCTTCCATACGGTCGGCAATCTTATTGAGAATGCTTGCGCGCTCTGCAACCGATGTACGTCCCCAGGCATCCGATGCTGCATGGGCCGCATCAAGGGCGAGATCAATATCCTCTTTTGTGGACCGTGCAACCTGACAAAACACTTGACCGTTAACCGGCGTGATATTATCAAAATATTGACCTTTTACAGGAGGAACAAATTTTCCACCAATAAAATTATCATAACGGGATTTAAAGGCAATTTTTGCATCAGGCGTACCAGGATCGGCATAGCGCATGGTATCGTCTCCCATGATCATGGATAATAGAAAATCGTTTTACGATAAAGAAAGCCTCAATAATCAAAAAGCTCCTATTCGTTTTTATCGTACCCCAGGAGGAGGCTATTTACAAGGTAAGTAGGGTGGGCCATTGCACTGCTTGGGCGGAAGAAAAATCGTTCTGTTTTGGTTGAAGAAAGATACGATAAAATAGTAAAATAGGGTAGATAAGGATTTTAAGTATGAAGAAGAATACAAGAGGTAAACAGATGCACTTTATTGATCCAAAGATAGACTTTGCTTTTAAAAAGATTTTTGGTAGTGAAGATACCAAAGAGATTTTAATCAGTTTTTTAGAGTCGCTTTTAGGGCTTACAGGAGAGAAGCGACTCAAGCGAGTGACTCTTCTTGACCCTTTTCAGGCACCAAAAATCCATGCCATGAAATATTCAATTCTTGATGTAAAGTGTGTTGATCATCGTGGCGTGCAATATGTCGTTGAGATGCAGATCCATAAAGTGCGCGCTTTTTTAAAACGGATTCAATACAATGCTGCAAAAGCCTATGTCAATCAGATTGCTAAAGCCGAAGCGTATCCAAAACTGAATCAGATTATTGCAGTGACGATTACAGATTTTATTCTCTTTGATGCCTTTGAACATTCGGTATCCCGTCATGTGTTGAGAGAGGATCGAAGCCAAGCGCGCTTTTTAGATGCGATAACCTACTATTTTATTGAACTGCCTAAGTTTAAAAAAAGTCTTCATCAGCTAGAGAGTGCCCTGGATCGTTGGATCTACTTTATTAAATGGGCGGACTCTTATCAAGAACCTCCTGTAGAACTTGATGAGGTGCCGTGGCGTCATGCTTTTGAAAAAGCGCGTGTTGTGAATATGAATCAGGAGGAGTTTGAGTTTTATGAACAGGCAGGGATTGCGCTTGCGGATCAAAGAGGTGCCATTGAGTTAGCAATGGCTGAAGGAGAAGCCAGAGGAGAAGCCAGGGGAGAGGCCAAGGGAGAGGCCAGGGGAGAAGCCAGAGGGATAATCAAAGGAGGAGCGCAGTTACTCTTGTTATTATTGCAAAAACGGTTTGGGTCGCTTCCAGAGTGGAGCATGGCCAGATTGGAATCAGCCACGCAAGAGGAGGTTGAATGCTGGAGTGAGAGAATATTGAATACAGATCGTCTGGAAGATATTTTTAAATAAAAAGAGGATGAACAGATGCACTTTATCGATCCAAAGATAGATTTTGCTTTTAAAAAGATTTTTGGTAGTGAAGATACCAAAGAGATTTTAATCAGTTTTTTAGAGTCGCTTTTAGGGCTTACAGGAGAGAAGCGACTCAAACGTGTGACTCTTCTTGATCCTTTTCAGGCACCAAAAATCCATGCCATGAAATATTCAATTCTTGATGTAAAGTGTGTTGATCATCGTGGCGTTCAATATGTCGTTGAGATGCAGATCCATAAAGTGCGCGCTTTTTTAAAACGGATTCAATACAATGCTGCAAAAGCCTATGTCAATCAGATTGCGAAAGCCGAAGCGTATCCAAAACTGAATCAGATTATTGCGGTGACGATTACAGATTTTATTCTCTTTGATGCCTTTGAACATTCGGTATCCCGTCATGTGTTGAGAGAGGATCGAAGCCAAGTGCGCTTTTTAGATGCGATAACCTACTATTTTATTGAACTGCCTAAGTTTAAAAAAGGTCTTCATCAGCTAGAGAGTGCCCTGGATCGTTGGATCTACTTTATTAAATGGGCGGACTCTTATCAAGAACCTCCTGTAGAACTCGATGAGGTGCCGTGGCGTCATGCTTTTGAAAAAGCGCGTGTTGTGAATATGAATCAGGAGGAGTTTGAGTTTTATGAACAGGCAGGGATTGCGCTTGCGGATCAAAGAGGTGCTATTGAGTTAGCAATGGCTGAAGGAGAAGCGAGAGGAGAGGCCAGGGGAGAGGCCAGGGGAGAGGCCAGGGGAGAGGCCAAGGGAGAAGCCAGAGGGATAATCAAAGGAGGAGCGCAGTTACTCTTGTTATTATTGCAAAAACGGTTTGGGTCGCTTCCAGAGTGGAGCATGGCCAGATTGGAGTCAGCCACGCAAGAGGAGGTTGAATGTTGGAGCGAGAGGATATTGAATACAGATCGTCTGGAAGATATTTTTAAATAAAAAGAGGATGAACAGATGCACTTTATTGATCCAAAGATAGACTTTGCTTTTAAAAAGATTTTTGGTAGTGAAGATACCAAAGAGATTTTAATCAGTTTTTTAGAGTCGCTTTTAGGGCTTACAGGAGAGAAGCGACTCAAACGTGTGACTCTTCTCGACCCTTTTCAGGCACCAAAAATCCATGCCATGAAATATTCAATTCTTGATGTAAAGTGTGTTGATCATCGTGGCGTTCAATATGTCGTTGAGATGCAGATCCATAAAGTGCGCGCTTTTTTAAAACGGATTCAATACAATGCTGCAAAAGCCTATGTCAATCAGATTGCGAAAGCCGAAGCGTATCCAAAACTGAATCAGATTATTGCGATAACGATTACAGACTTTATTCTCTTTGATGCCTTTGAACATTCGGTATCCCGTCATGTGTTGAGAGAGGATCGAAGCCAAGTGCGCTTTTTAGATGCGATAACCTACTATTTTATTGAACTGCCTAAGTTTAAAAAAGGTCTTCATCAGCTAGAGAGTGCCCTGGATCGTTGGATCTATTTTATTAAATGGGCAGACTCTTATCAAGAACCTCCTGTAGAACTCAATGAGGCGCCTTGGCGTCATGCTTTTGAAAAAGCGCGTGTTGTAAATATGAATCAGGAGGAGTTTGAGTTTTATGAACAGGCAGGGATTGCGCTTGCGGATCAAAGAGGTGCTATTGAATTAGCAATGGCTGAAGGAGAAGCCAGAGGAGAGGCCTGGGGAGAGGCCAGAGGGATAATCAAAGGAGGAACGCAGTTACTCTTGTTATTATTACAAAAACGCTTTGGTTCACTTCCAGAGTGGAGCATGGCCAAATTGGAATTGGCCACGCAAGAGGAAGTTGAACTTTGGAGTGAGAGAATACTCAATGCAGCGTGTTTAGAAGATGTTTTTAAATAGAGATTTAAGTCAATGTGACCATAGCAAATGCTTTTTTACCACGGCGGACAACCATAAACTGGTGATGTAGAAAATCGGCTTCACTGATGAGCACTTGTCCTGTACGGCGTTGGTTATTTATGTAGAGGCCACCGCTTGCAACCAGTTGGCGTGCTTTAGAGCGGGAGGGGCAGAGTTGAAGATCGACGAGAATCTCTTCGATTGGTGGGATTTTATCTTTATGATAGTGACAACTGGTGGTTGTTTTTGAGAGCAGAGTGAGTGTTGCTTGATCAATCAGATTAAGATCACCGCGACCAAAGAGCGCTTGACTGGCATTGATCGCTTGATCGCATTCGGTTTTGCCATGAATCAGAGTGGTCATCTCTTTGGCTAAGAGGCGGCGGATCATATTGAGCTGGTTTAAATTTTCTTCAGCGTTCTCGATATGTTCTGCAATAATTTCCTGCGGTGCTAAGGAGAAGAGCTTATAAAATCTTATCACATCGGCATCTTCAACATTAAGCCAGAATTGATAAAATTCATAAGGTGATGTGAGATTGGCATCCAACCAGATGGCATTACCTTCACTTTTACCAAACTTTTTACCTGAACTGGTGGTGAGTAGAGGAAAGGTGAGTGCGTGGGCGGATTGGCTCAACTGACGTCGAATCAGGTCCATACCAGCGGTGATATTGCCCCATTGATCGCTTCCCCCAATCTGTAGAAGGCAGTCATGATATTTGGCCAGATGGAGATAATCGAAGGCTTGCAGCACCATATAGCTAAATTCAGTGTAGGAGATACCGGCATTTTCGATCCGTGAACGTACCGACTCTTTGCCGAGCATGGCGCCAATGGAAAAATGTTTACCAACATCCCGGAGATAGTCAATGAGGCTGAGTGATGAAAGCCAGTCGTGATTATTCACGATTCTTGCCTGACAGGAACCCTCAGAGGTATCAAGAACCACCGCCAGTTGACGACCGATATGTGTAATCCACTGCTCAACAATCTCTCGATTATTGAGGCTGCGTTCATTGGATTTACCACTGGGATCACCAATTAAGCCGGTACCCCCCCCTAAAAGAGCGATGGGAATATGGCCCGCCATCTGGAAACGGCGTAGCGCCAATAGAGGGATGAGATTGCCCACATGCAGGCTGATTGCCGTGGGATCGAAACCTGCGTAGACTGTTCTTGCGGGTTTAGAGAGATAGTCTTGAATTGCCTCAGCACCGGATGATTGAAAGATGGTGCCGCGCCAGGTAAGATCATCAAAAAGATTCATGTTCTATCTTATGCAAAAGAGAGATCGATAATGTTTAAAAATACGGTGTGTAGAAGATAACAGATTGATCGACTCCTGGACAAGGCATCCAGGAGTAAAAAAAATTACACGGGATTAGAACCGGGGACGTAGAGTCCACGGACTTCCATGGCATGGATAATGACATCAACCATCTGATGGTGATCCATGTCATCGGAGGAGAGCATCAGATCGTAGTAGGTTCTTTTTGTGGGGAAGCGTTTATAGATCTGTTTAACAAACGCGATACGCTCCTTGTTTACAGCGTTTACCTGTTCGTTTGCTTCCTCTAAGGCGATCTTTTTTCGTTCCGCGATGCGTTTTGCACAGGTCTCCTGGGTTCCTTCAATCCGTACACGGAACACCTTTGGATTGGTATTTAGAATCAGATGTGCACCACGTCCGAGGATGACACCACCGGATTGGCCAATTGCGGTGACGGTTTTAATGAGTTGATTTAAAAAGTCCTGTTGTGTGACATTGGCATTGGAGAACATGGAGCGCAGCCAATCATCCAGGGCACTGGAGGTGCGTTCATCGAGCATTTTAACCAGGTTGCGATCGGCGTGGATATTATTAACAATCTGGTGCAGAAGTTCTTCATCAAAAAGCCGCACGGTGAGTTGATCGGCCAGAAGGCGGGCGACATTGAGTCCCAAGGCACCATAGCCACGTGAAATTGTTACCAGAGGACAGGGTTTATCCACAGAACAATTATAGAGGTCATCATCGGTGGTAAAAAAGAGAGAACGTACAATACCATCGATCGCTGTCATACGTGTGGCCATAGGTTAAACTCCTTCAAACTCGATCCAGATCGGGTTAACGCTATTTTTCAAGGTAAGAGCGTTTTCTATAAAGATCAATCATGGCACAGGATGTTCCTGGGGGGAATTTTTTTTCAGCATTGTCGGTAATTTCTAGCAAATGTGATCAATCGTATGGTTCGTTGTATCTGAAAAGTGGACTTTTTGTCACGATGGTACACCTAACTGAATTTCTTTTGGTGTTAATGTCTGCCATTGTGTTGTGCCCAGGCCCCGTTTTTCTGCCATCGCCATATAGGGCACTTGATGGGGTTGAAGATTGAGAAACTGCATGGCAAATGCATCCAGGGCGACTTCATCCAATCCTGCAATCAGTGTATTCTCTTCACGGACATCGGCAAGGCTTCCTCCGGTGGGACCGTTCTGTTTAAGAACCCGAATGGCATCCATGATGGTGAGTGTGGGGCGTACAGCAGCAGCAAGATCAACGATGGATGTATGAATGGTTTGATGCAATTGGTTGCGTGTACCGCTGATGACACCGTACCAGTTTTTCATTGCGAGGGTGCAACCGCAGAGGGAGTGGTGTTTGACAATGGGCAGATTGATTACCCGCTCTACCTGATGAAAGATTTGCGCCACCGGCCAGACACCTAAAACTTCACCGCCCATATCGGTAGCAATAAAATCATGGGCTGTGGGAATCAGTACTTCAGCGCCTGCTTTTGAGGCGGCTTTAAATATACCGGAACGACGAAAGGCGCGTCTGGGATCATTAAGCGAGACATCGGTAACCCAAACCTTGGATGCGCCGGCATGAAGGCAGGCTTTAACAACAGCACCCACCACCTCAGGGTTGGTATTGGCGGCCTGTTCTGGTTGGCGGTCCCAGCCCACATTGGGTTTCAATAGGACGCGCTCTCCTTTTTTGATAAAACGATTTAATCCACCTAAGCCATCGGTTGCCGCCTTGACCATCTGTGGGATGTTTTGACCGCGTACAATGGCCATGGTGGCATGATTTTTATCCAGGGGCTGACGAAAATCTTTGAGTGTTTTATGGGTGATCTTTTTTTCTCGTACAGGTTTGACACCATGCAAAAGAAAAGCACCTCCTGTGACTACGCTTGAGAGCAGTGTCAGTTTACCGGCCTGTTGCAGAAGGGTGCGACGGGTTAATCCTTTGCTGGTACGGTTGATCTGAGAACTTTTTTTCTGACGTGCCATCTGTACGATTCCTTACAAAATTTCTTGCAATAAAAGCTTAAAAAATTGACTTTCCATTTTTTAAGATAGCTTAAGTTTATGATAGAATAAAATTGCTTGCACTTTGAAGAAAAAATACGTATCAAAATATCCATGGTTGTGATAACTGTTCTCTCCCTTAAAGAAGTTTTTGGAGGAAACTATGAAAATTCTGATTGCTGATGATGAATATCCAAACCGCTTGTTGCTCAAGAATCTGCTCTCTCCCTACGGCGATTGTGATCTGGTGATCAATGGTGAAGAGGCGGTTGATGTGTGTGAAATGGCCATGGCTGAGATGGATTATTATCATCTGATCTGTCTGGATATCATGATGCCCGGTATGGATGGACAGACCGCCCTGCTGAAAATTCGTGATCTGGAGCGAGAGAATGGCTTTTCCGGTAAGGGAGAGGCGGTGATTTTTATGACCACCGCACTGGATGATGAAGATCAGGTTGTACAAGCCTACTTTAAAGGGAACTGTACCGATTATCTGGTGAAGCCGATCACGCGTGAGAAGTTAGTTGGTAAACTGAAAGAGTATCAGTTAACTGATTTTGTGGATAGCCCTTCAAAGCAGGTTTAATCACGCTTTAAGAGGATTTAAAAAAGCGGAGGAGACTTAAGCGCAGGCTTTTATGCCAGGGTGTGAATACGCCTAGAAACTGTTTTTGATTCAGAATAAAAAACCAGGCCCCCTCATAGGGATCTTTGACTTCAGTGAGGATCAGTTCATTGGTGAGTGAGACGGTTTTTGTCGGGATCTCATCCTCTAAGAGTTGTGTGAGCAGAGCCTGCTTTATTGTGGAGAGTGTTTTGGGGTTACCATGGATTGAAAAGGCGGTACGGTGATCCACAACGCCTTTTTCATTGACATATTCAAAGCGACGTTCGATCACATTTTTAAAAAAAGGCATGCCACGGTAGTCTGTTTTGATAAAGCGGGTCTCCTTTTCCTTACCAAGGTTAGGAAAATAAAACTGGAGACTTTCATTTTTTGTGGTATGAATCAGCGGTTTGAGCAGATCAGCAATCAGATCTTCTAAAATAACATCTTTGGCAAAAAGATTAATTTTAATAAAATAACGTCCGAAGGCAAAAGCCGCCCCCTGACCGATATGGAATCCTGTTGTGGTCTCTCCCCCAATGGATGACCAGCGCGCAGCGTTATCGGGGGTCTCCTCCATCAGTACGCCAAAAGCGTGCAGCGGTTTACCCATATCAAAAAGATCAACCGTGATTGCCGGTTCTCCTTTATCCTCTTTCCTTGCATACTCTTTAATCCAGAGCCCCTGAAACCCTGCGCCAAGATAGTATTCTGCGTGGCCGTTGACATATTCGTAGAGATTTTTCTCAGAGAAGTAACGCCCTTGACCGAGGCTTTGCCACTGTGGTGTGAGTGCTTCAGGAAGAAGCGTGGCGCCTTGGTTCTCTTGATTTGATTGAAGATGGAGTTGCTCTGGGATAAAATTTTGGCCATCCCAGTAGAGTGTCAGTGCAATGATCGGGAGAAGGAGAAGAAGACCCGCACGTATTGGCCAGGGCGTATGACGCCGTGGTGTAATTGGCATGGAGTCCATTGTATAAAACCTATATATATTATATATCTATAGAATAGAATATCGTACTATGGTGCTTAACTTTCGTCAATTATTTTAAATGTTGTCACTTCTCTTTTGATCGATCTATGTTTACGATACATGGATAAAAAGGAATGGATTTAAAGCGCTTAATAGAGAGAAACTTATGGCCAATTTTAATGCCCATATTGCGACATCCGCAACGCTTGCGGGTACAGGAACCTTGATCCTGTTAAGTACGGAGATGCCTTTAGAGCAGGCGGTGCTTCTATTTTGTCTGGGCGCTTTGGGGGGCATTTTACCCGATATTGATGCCGATCACTCCACGGCTTTAGGTTTGGCTTATAATCTATTTGCCATTTTAATCTCTTTTTTTGTTGCGCTGCGCGTCATGCCGTTTTTTTCAATTTTGGTGGTGCTTTTAATCGGTTTTGGCTGTTTTCTTTTTTTAAGGCTGGTTGTTTTTCAGCTTTTTATGCGTGCTACGGTACACCGGGGCATTTTTCATTCACTGCCCGCTGGTTTTGTTTTTGGCTTTCTGATCGTGGCGACGCTTCATTACGGTTTTGAGGCATCACTTATTTTGGCCTGGTTAGGTGGGATCTTTGTCTGGATCGGTTTTATCTCCCATCTTCTATTGGATGAACTGGCCAGTTTGAGTCTTTTTCGAGAGGGTGGTGTCAAGCGCTCTTTTGGTACCGCTTTTAAGCTCTTCTCCCGTAATCTTGTGGCGACAATTTCTATCTATCTGGCATTAAGTGCCAGCTATTATATGACCCCAGAATTTCCTGCAGAAGCGTTAAATACACTGTGGCAGCAGATAGAACAGACTTCAGAGGAACGGTTCTGGCCCGAAGCGCTGCGTCATGTTGAGTAAACATGGCATGTGAATCTTCTTTTTATCCAGCTTGAAAAAGTATATATTGTTAATATTTTTCGCATTATATCTAAAAATCGATAGATTGCAGAGAAAATCACTTAATCTGAACCCTATTTTTATGGTTTACTTTTTTTAGGATCTTACTTATGTCTGAACAACGTTTGATTCTTGAAACGTTTGAGAACCCCTATCCTCAGCGGGATTATACCATCAAGATGGTCTGTCCTGAATTTACTTGTGTCTGTCCTAAGACGGCGCAACCCGACTTTGCAGAGATTGTGATCTCTTATATTCCAGATAAAATATGTGTGGAGTTAAAATCGTTAAAGCTCTATCTCTGGAGTTTTCGTGAGCAGGGCGCATTTCATGAGAAGGTGACCAATCAGATTTTGGATGATCTGGTGGCAACGACCGCACCGCGCTGGATGAAAATTGTTGGTGCATTTAATGTGCGTGGCGGTATCACCACGACTGTGGTGGTGGAGCATCATGGAGAGGCGCAGGATTAAAGCGCTTGATTAAATCGTCAGTGTGGTTCTGCTCCACACCACCCGTGACTCTTCGGGGTAGGTGTGGAGTGTCTGCACACTTCTTTTATCTGCACAGTAGGTTAAGGCGGTAATGCAGGGGATGATGCTTTTGTTTGGTGAGGGAAACTGATGTGAGAAGAGATCGGGGTGTTGGAGAAAATGATCGATCTTTTTCTGCTCTTTCTTATCGATGGCATGATTATAAATATCTGTGGTGAGTTTCCAGCGGGGAAGGGCATTATGGGAGAGATGTAAGTGTTCTTTCTTATCCAGCGTATAGTGGGTAAAGTTTTGATTATGATGCCAAGTCTCGGGAGGATAGGCGATCATCTCAAAGATTCTTCCCTGGGGCACCTCAAAGGCTAAAAGGTGGCTCTGACCGATAATCCAGCAGTTAAGAGGAATTGCGCCTGGAAAGATATAATGATCCAGCACATTAAAAGGGATGGGGGGCCAGTGGTTTTGAGAGAGACCATAGATCAGTTTATGACTCATGAGTGAGGCTGGATTTTGCTCATTGTCTTTTTTTAGTTCCATTGTTTCCAACCTTGATGGTAGTAGGAGATAATCTGGGATGCATCCAGCGTGTTGATTGATACATGGTGTTCAGAGCGGTCTTTGGGAAAATGAAATAGATTCAGGAACGTTTTTTTATCAAGAAAGCGTAGAGGGTTTTTTGGCGGATTCCATTGGTTAGGATTAATGGAAAAGTTACTGGCGAGTACAAAACCCCAGTCTCCAAATGATGGAATGTAGAGATGATAGGGGATTACAGTTTTAAAGTTGGCTTGACGCAGGGTTTTCACAATGGACCAAAACGCTTTTGGCGAGGCAAAGGGACTGGTGGCCTGAGTAACAAAGATACCGTAGCGGGAGAGATGTTTTTGTACATTTTTATAGAAGGCCAGACTGTAGAGCCTGGCTAATGCGGCGTGGCTGGGATCAGGGAGATCCGCCATAATGATCTCATAGGTTTGATTCTGTTCTTGTAGAAAAAGATAGGCATCTTGATTGATCACTTTCACTCTTGAATCTAAGAGGCTCTTTTGATTGAGCTTGGTTAAAAATGGTGCAGTTTTAGCAAGCTGGGTCATCTGGGGATCGATATCAATGAGGGTGATTTTCTTGACATCAGGATATTGTAATGCCTGTTTTGCAGCCAAACCATCGCCTCCCCCTAAAAAGAGAATATTTTCATGGAATGGGCTTAAACCCATGGGGACATGAACTAAGGATTCATGGTAGCGGTATTCATCACTGGAGGCAAACTGGAGATGGCCATTGAGAAAAAGACGGATATCCTGGCCTCTTTTGGTGAGGACAATTTTTTGAAAGCGGGTCTGCTGGCTATAGATTACGGGATCGGCATAGAGTCCATTTTGCCAGAGCAGAAGCATGGAGTCCGCCCAGAGGAGGGGGGTCATCAGGAGCAGGGTGGTGATGAAAGAGAGTCCGAAGAGATGGCGGCGAAAGTTTGGTGGGAGTTGTGTAGAGAACCAGCGTAGATTAAGCAGTGCGACACCTAAGTTAATCAGACCGGTAACCAGACCGATGCGGTAATTGCCTAAGAATGGAAGCAGAATAAAGGGGAAGAGGATGGTGGCGGCTAAAGCGCCAAAATAGTCTAAGGAGAGCACATTGGAGATGTTATCTTTGAGGGTGTGGCGATGCTCAAGAATACGGGTGAGCAGCGGTAGTTCCAAGCCGATGAGAATACCGATACTCAAGGTAAGAAAGATCATGACTAGATAGTAGCCGATGATCGATTTTGTGGCATAGACCCCATAGAGGGCGGGCACGCTTAAACCACCAATCAAGGCCAGGAGGATTTCTGTACCGATAAACCATGGAAGCAGAGAGTGTATGCATAAGCGTGAGAGAAAGGTGCCGATCCCCATGGCGGTCATCATCAGGCCGATGGTCAGGGAGAACTGAATGATGCTATTCCCTAAGAGATAGGTGCCCACACTGCCAATGAGCAGTTCATAGATTAAGCCACAGAAACCGGCGATGGTGATGGAGATCAGCAGGATAAGATTCTGTGCAGGCGTTAATGTTTCGATTGTGGAGGATCTGTTCATGCGGTTTAAAAACTGAGTGTAAAGATAATAATGGTGGCAAATCCCATGGCAATGCTCATTTCCAAGAGGGCGGCACCAATATGTTTTTCTTTAGCAATCAGTTGGTTGAGAGAGGCTTGGGGGATAAGAATTTTATCGAAGAAAAGGCGGGTGAGGGGCAGAAGAATAAAACCAACAACGGAGTAGATGGCAAAGTCGAGCAGGTTGGTTTTCCAATCAAAGAAATCCCCCATCACACCATTCATCAGGATAATACCTAACGCGATGAGTGTACCGCCTAAGGCGATTCCTGCAGCGGTGTTATCCTGTTGGATCTCTTGGTGGATATCAAAGGGGGTGATTAAATTATAGAGTTTAGTAAAGAGAATGAGTGCGGCCTGTCCTAAAATAAAAAAAGCAAGCGCAGTATGAATCCCACCGCCCAGACCATAGATGGAGCCTGCTAAAATGGTGGCGGTGGCCAGATAGGAACCGCACTGCACAATACCCACACTTTTGTTCTGCTCTTTGAGTATGGCTTCGGTATTATTGATCTGCGGTAGAATGACCTTATCGTTGATCCAGCGTGCCAGGTTAAGTAGTGTGATGCCCAGAAGGCCATAGAGGGTCACATCCAGCAGATCTTTGAGCCATCCTTTAGATTCACCTGCCATACTGCCCGCAATAATAATCGCCACACCGATAAAATAGCCGGATAAGCTGAAGATCACCGCAAGATTATTTTTTTGTATGCCATCATCAATGCGGTGGTTGGAGAGTTTATCGCGTAGCCATTTGGCGATAAAAAAGAGAACCATGGTAAGAATGAGCAGATTAAAATCGGTCAGGAGTTGTTTGAGCATGGGAATCATGGTGGGTATCCATGGCTGGAGTGAGCATTTTTTTTAGGATAGCGGAAAATGGTATGGAGTTCAAAAGACAAAGCGGGCATGATCGATCGGATCGCAGAGAAAAAGATCTGTTTTAAGTCTTTTTGGAGAATCATCGTGACGTATCGGTGGATAAAATGTTAGGCTAACGTGCAACATTGATATTCACATTTATCCTGATGACTCTTCTATGATTGATCCAACGCTCTGGGACTGTCGCTGGCCTGATCCGGTGGCTTTGCAAGTGGCTTCTGAACGTATTTTACAAGAACTCCCCTCTGATCACAGCGAGGTGAATCCGCGTCTCTCTGTGGTGGTACAGATGGAGCCACTGCCCACGCACCATGAGGATGCACCGCCACGGGCGCTGTTGGTTACACCTTGGGCGGTGGAGCGGGTCTACTGGAATCCGCCGGGGCATACAGAAGCGCCGCCGATTCATTCGGCATATCCTTTAGCGTGTGATGAATTTGGCCAGGTTGAAAAAAACCAGGGTGCTTTGCTGGAGGTTGAAGAGGGTAAGCGTCTACCGGTGATGATCTCCTGGGAGCCTGAAACCGGCCATACCTTTAATCAGACCCTGATTGAGAATGTGCATCCGTTTCTCAGTTCAGAAGAAGCGTTGCGTGCGGCAATCCACACAGCGGATCCTAAAAAGCCGAGTCAATCGGTCAGTAACCATCTGAAGAAAACCGTGGATCGACGGGCTTTCTTCTCGCTCTTTCGTCGTCAACGGTAAAGTTTAAATTGATGCCCTGTACTCTGAGTCGTCCAAAAGCAACTACTCCTCTACGGCAAAAACTGGCTTTCTATCTTGCCACGGTGTTTGGTGCGGGCTGTTTTTCTTCAGCACCTGGCACTGTTGGAACCTTGACACTATTGCCATTCACCTTCTGGATCTGTCAACGCTCTCCTCTCGATTATACCCTCTTTGTACTTCTGATTATCTTGGTGGGATTCTGGTCGATCAAAGAGCTTCAGCCGCTGTTTAACGAGGCGAATGATGATCCCTCTTCGGTAGTGATTGATGAAGTGGCGGGGTTTGCGCTCACGCTCTGGGCGATACCGGCAAATCCTTATTATATTTTGGCAGGTTTTTTGCTTTTTCGAATACTGGACATCTGGAAACCCGGTCCCATTGGCTGGCTTGATCGTAAACTGCGTGGTCCTTTAGCGATTATGGTCGATGATCTGGCCGCTGGTCTGATTGCGGGTCTCCTTCTTTATGGTTTCAGGTTCATCGTAATGAATTGATTCCCATGATTACGCTGCTCCTGGTCTCTCCTTTGAAAAAATACCAAGGACTGGATAATCATGCAGTGTTTATTGGTGATTCCTCGCTGGAGCGAATCCGAGGGCCTTTTTTCCACCGTAGGGCGTCCCTACTTGGACCTGGCGCTATTTGAATCGGGTATCACAACACTGCATGTGTTGGAGATTGATCCAGAAGCCCCTTTTAATCCTGAAGAGACATGGGATAGTTATCGGGTGATTCTGATTCAGAGCTCACCGAACAGCCGTCTAAGGCGCTCGATTTTATCCAATTTGGGATTGTCGCTCTGGTTAGACCCCGATCATGATGATCAACTACGCATTACCGGAGCGCGTACGTTGTTGGATGCAGAGAATCAGCCGGTCGGTTTTGCGGTGGATCGGCGTGGTAAAATTGTCATCTTCTGTGAGGCACCGCTCTGGCCTCTGCAGGCGGCGATTAAGAAAACCATTCTGTTTTTTCAAGGTGAAACGCATAAAACCCGCCTTCATCGAGGAGAGAATCGCTGCTGGCTCGCAGAGACCAGTGGTCACTGGCAGCGGCTTGAGTTTTTGAAGCAGGAGAAGCTGACCAAACATTGTCAACACTATCCATTACCCAACGGGGATACCGCACTCATTTTTCCTTCAGGACTCTATGAAGAGGTGCAAAAGACGATTAAAGCCCGTCTACAAGAGATGCTCTACGCTTTTATGCCGATTCCTTTAGAGGAGTTGGTTGGTCATCAGCTCATTGAGGCCAAAAAACAGATTGCTGTGGTGGAGTCATGTACCGCCGGATTAACCGCCGCCCGCTTAGCTTCGGTTTCTGGAAGCAGTGCCTATCTGATGGAGGGGTTTGTCACCTACAGCAACCGGGCCAAATCCAAACTCTTTGCAGGCTCTAATGCGCTGATTAAACGCTGTGGTGCGGTGAGTGCAGAGGTGGCGCTTGCCTTAGCAAGGGGGGCGTTGCGTGTTACTAACTGCGATATTGCCGTCTCCATTACCGGGATTGCAGGCCCCACAGGGGGCAGTGCGGAGAAACCTGTGGGTACGGTCTATTTTGCTGCTGTGGCGAAGGGGGATCATATTATCGCGGCCCACCATGTTTTTTCCGGTGATCGTAATGCGGTGCGTCTTCAGGCCAGTCAGACCGCACTCCACCTTATCCGTCGTATTCTTCTTAAACAAACCGAGCAGAACACCAAGTGATTCCCATGAATAGCCAACCCTTTCAGAAAAAATTCCTCATAAAAAAACATATTTTAGCTGTGATTATCTTTGCGCTGACGCTGCTTCCTCCGGTTTCACTCACCGCAAAAGAGGGTTTTCAGTGTACGGATTCAAAAGGAAGAAATTATCTGAGTTTCTCTCCCTGTGATGCGGTGCATAAAAAATTAAAGCGGATGGATCTCTGGCTGGAGGAGAAGACCTATCAGGCCTTGCAGGCCAAAGCGGCGGATCTTCGTAAAACGCCACCACAACTGGGCAGTCTGATTGTTAAAAATTTTGTTGAGGGCAGACAGGTTATCGCATCTGCAAAGGCACCTGAACTCTCAGCGGTTGAGAAGAGTCTTCAGAGTGCGTTACGGGATTTTATTCGTGAAGAGCTCAATAAGACGGCACCTAAAATGGATCGTGGGGTCTCTGAAGAGCCCGATGTGGCTCTGAAAACTTCAACACAGTCGAATCAGCCGCAAAAGAAAAAAGCGTTTGTGCCACCGATGAATTTTGGTAAAAAACTTCGGGCTGCACGCCAGACACTGGGGTGGAATTTAGAGCAGCTTTCTGCGGTTTCAGGGATTGATATCCGTACATTACAGGCGGTTGAAAAAGAGCGAAGTCGTCTTGATCCCCGTTTGCAGCGGCGGTTGGAGACCATTCTTTTTGGTACACCGCTCACAAGCGGGAAAGGTAACCTCTCTTCATCTAAAGAAGAGAAAAATACCCAGACGCTTACGGCAAGCAGCCTTGATTATGTGCCGTGGCCAGAGCAACAGGCACCAAAGTTAGGGATATCGAACTGAAAAGGTCTGAGAATCGTTTAAAATGGTATCAATCATCCCTTGGGCACATCAATCGGTTTGCATTGATGTGCTTTTTTTTTATTCTGTAACAAAAAAGAGTATTGATGTTCCGCTGTTTAAGCGCTTAAGATAGATTGATGTGAAAGCGCGTTTTGATCTATGCTGCAAAGCAATAAGAATCACTGTCATGGTGCTTAACATTCACTTTAATGTTTAAGGATAAAGTTCGTGCATATCTATCTGCCATTGCGTTCGGCTGTGCTGTTGGTTGGGGTCTTTATCATTCCGCTTCTGCTGTTTCCCGGCAAGAGTTTCAGCAATCCCTACTATGGACCAGGGGGTTATCCGCCACCCTATGGTTATCCGCCCTATTATGCACCACCACCCTACTGGCATCCACAAAGTGCACCACCAGCCGCAATGCAGGCACCTTCTCCTAATAAGCGTGCGCCCTCTTATTGGCCTGATTATCGTCGTCCTCCTTATTATCCGCCCTATGCTTATGGTGGTTACAACCGATCTTCTTATCCAAAGGCATCGCAGCCCTCTGTGCTCTCAGTAAAGAAGGAAGAGAGTGTGACCATTCCCGATCATCTGATTGCAGAGTATAAACAGCAGTTGGGTGTGCGTCCTGAGCAGGAGAGTGCGTGGAAACAGTTGGTTGAAGCGGTCAAAAATGTGCGCCCCGATCAAGGCTATTTGGAGTCTCCTGAAGTGAAACGGGCTTATGAGGCGCTCTATGTTCTGTTGGATCAAGAGCAGAAGAAAAAAGTGGATGTTTTTCGTCAGTCGATTATCTGGTAAGCCATAGAGAAAAACAGCGTATGTTGCAAAATCAGTTTTTGTGTAGACGAGCACCTTGAGTAATAAGGGGGGCATGTCAAGCCCCTTTATTTTCAAGCTTTCCAACCACAATTAATAAAATTTCATGATATAATCTGGTTGTGCCCATGTGAAACGGTAAAATTCTGCCTATCGTGGCAACGACTACGAGCGCCTGTAAACATAAAGGGGTTCCCTTGGCAGTTTCGTGGGCACTCTCAATATCTAGAATGATCGCGAGCTTCCATCATGAATCTATTTTTTTAATCTCCTGCCAAACCATATCCCACATTTTCTGACCACGGCTATCCTGATAGCGTTGAGGGTAACAGAACCGTTCGACATCTGACCTTAAGATAAAGCCATCTAGAATGGTGGCACTGGCCTGCCTTAAAATTTCTTCTGTTTTCTTGATATCGCTATCCAACCGATCCAAAGGGGCTTCAATCAGCAGGGCATCATGTACAGGAGCGCAAACGCGGATACCTGCCTCAACCGCTAAACAGCAGGCTAAACGCAACATCTCTGCACCATTGGCCTGCATGGGAAAGTTAAGCAGAAAGCGGGGGTTGATCTTTTTTTGTAGATGAATTTTCCAGCCTAGCGTGGTCCATACCACACCATGTAGCAGTGCCTGATTGAGAACACTCTCCGACCATCTCCAGAACTGTTGATAGGTGTTTTTATGAAGTCTCAACAGTTTTTCCGCTTCACTTGTGGAGCGACCAATGCGCATGGCCAGCGCTTTCTTACCCATGCCATACTGTACTGCTAAGACACACGCTTTAAAGAGGCTACGTGCTTCGCTGTGGCTCGCTTTGGTGGCCTCTTCTGGAATCGCGCCGCTCTGTTTGGCAAAAGCGAGATAAGGATCTCCCGCCAGATAGGCTTCCTGCATCAAGCGATCTTCAGAGAGGGCTGCTGCAATACCAAACTCCTGTTGGCTCCAATCGATATAGGCTAAACCGTAGCCTTCTTTGGCACGGATCAAGCCGCGCAGCCAGGTTGAAGGACCAAAAATAAAACGGCTGTTGCTGGGTTGGTTGCGTCCGGTTCTGGCGCGAAAGGCGGAGAGCAGGGTGCGATTGCGGCCATCCTCTCCCACCGCCAACTTAGAGAGTCGCATCTGAGAGAGTGCATCGCGTAGCTCTCTTAATGGTGCAACTTTTGGGTGGATATTCGCCATTTCACGGAAGGTCTCCCGGGAGAGATCTGGTGCACCAGAATCGAGTCTTGGCCAGGAGATTTTTTGTTGATTAAGCCAGCGGGAAAACTTTTTAATTTTAAATGTGCGTCCTTCAAAGACCTGATAATCACGGTCTAAGCGCTGTATCAATCCCTCTTGAATGGTTAACCAGTGATCTTTTAGCAGATTTAATGCCTCCAGATCAATCGGTACACCAAAGCGTTCGATGTGGGCGGCGGCTTTAAAATAGCGTCCTCTAAGCAGTGCATGGGGAAGAGAGATCTCTTTTTTCATTTGAGGAAAAAGTGCGTGAAGTGCTTTAACATCTTCTTCACAGTAATCAAGCAGCGCATTTTTCTCTTCAATGGACCAGGGACCGCCGCGCAGCGCCAACTGTTGCATCGTTTTTTTCTCCGCCACAGAAGTCGCAGGTAGGCCGAACCAGAAGAGAGCACCTAAAAGACCCGCGCCTGAGGGGAGGGTCAGGCCATTGGTGAGATTACGAAACTCAGCAAAGAGATCCAGAACATGAATGGGGAGAGGCCAGCCCAGTGCAAGATGACAACCCAACTCTGCTGATGCGTAGTAGGCTACAAAGAGCGCTTTCTCACCACAGTTATAGGGTGGTTGATCTGTTTTTTTCAGTTGGGTTTTCCAAAGCCTGATTTTTTTACCGGAGAGAATATCCCAGGCCACCAGACAGATCGGGTCTGGGTTCTCCCCCGCAGGGGAGGAGAACTCAAAATCAACGCACCAGATTTGATCAAATTGATTCCAGTGCATCTATGCTTCTCCGCGCAGTCGGCGTAGCACGGGATGGTCCATACTCTGGATAAACTTATCACGGAAGGCGATCTCTAAGAGTTTATCAAAGGTGATCTCTGGCCACACCGGAGCGGGCGTGGGATTGAGTGCACGCATCACCTCGTAGGCGCCAAGATTTTGATTGGGTTTTAAACGAATCCAGAACTGTTCAGCAATCTCTAAAGCCTCCAATGCGGAGCGGTTCCAGTCATCGAGTTGGCCATCTTCTCCGGGAAGGCGGATGGGCCACAGCATAAAGGTGCCATTGCGGTTCATGGTGGAGATCAAAATTTTGGCTGTGATCTCCGATTGCAGTTCATGCCATAAGGGGGGAGCGACGAGGAATGTTTCGCGCTCCTCTTTCAGATCCAGCACCATGGTCTCTAAGCGCCAGCTTGGATCGGGATGGATCTGAAAAAACTCTTGACGGTGGGGTTTACAGACAGGCACCTTAAGAATCGCTCTTTGTACGGAAACCTGTTCAGCAAAGTTTTGCGGCATACGCATCTGACGGATATTGGCGAGATCATCCTGGGTCATGCGTTCTGAAGGTTGCGCGGAATGGTTTTGTTGTGAGGATTGCGTTTGGGACATTACTTTTTCTCCTTCTATGGTTTAGTTCTGTGGCCTATAAGAAGCCGCTTTTCAGCATAAAAAGAAAAAAACAGGATGCAATCACTCTAAGATGGGGGTGATCTCTGGTTCAGAATTGGACGGTTTTTTGTTTGTGCTGGAAAATGTGCTGGAAAAAGCGCAGATCATGTTGTTGTGCGGGATATTTCTAATACAGCTATTGAAGTGTGTCCATACTGTTTGTATCATGAGCATGGAGACCATGGATGCCCGGTTGGTTTGAAATGGAAATTTTTAAGTTTGTAAAATAGTGTGATTTGGGTTGGAAGGAGGATCTCTTGAGTAAAAATATATTAATTGTGGATGATTCATTTATCATGCGTGCCATTATTAAAGAGCTGATTGAAAGTGACCCCGATCTCACGGTGATTGCAGAAGCTGAAAATGGTCGTATTGGTTTACAGATGGTCCGTGAGCATAAACCAGATCTGGTTCTGCTGGATATTGAGATGCCTGAAATGTCGGGACTGGAGATGTTAAAACGCCTGCGTCTTCTGGGTCAGTTTAAAATTATTATTATCTCTTCTGTGGGGCAGGCGGGTTCTGCAGCAGCGGTGCAGGCACGTCAGTTTGGCGCGTTGGATGTCATTGATAAACCTTCTGGTGCCATGAGCCTGGATCTGGAAGACAAACGCGGCCATGCCATTATCATTGCGGCGCGCAAGGCTTTGGGCTTGCCAGATAATCGTTGAACTCCAATCGGTTGTATAAAAAATGAGGTTGAATGCTGTGCGTCGATTTTTTGATCTATAAGAGAAATAATTGGATCTCTTCCTTGCGTTTTAATTGGGTTGGCACAATATTTTCGAGATATGTTATGATGCGATGAATGTGTCGATCCAATCTGGAGATGGAAGTGGTGAATCGAATCAAATATTCCTATACGCAACTGATTGATCAACTGTTGGCGTTTGAAAGCCATAAAGGGTGGCAGGATACGATGAGTGTCAATCGTTTGGTCAAGGCGTTGGGGCATTTGTACTCTTTTTCAGCCGGAAAGCTAAATCGTCTCCCCAGTGAGAAAATACAGCGAATTATGGCACCCGTACTGAGTAGTGTGGGGGCTCAATCGGGACGTCTCTATCTTCTCGATCATAATCAGGAGTTGATTTGCTGGTGTACGGATGGTATCCGCCTGCAAGAGCCGATCGCTTTTACGCAACAGGGAATTGTTGGACTCGCACTGACTGAGAATCAGCCGATTGTGGTTTCTGCACCCGAAGAGGATCAACGGGTTGTCGCTACCGTAGATATCCCTACAGGTGATTTGGTGGAATCCCTTTTTGCACTTCCTTTAGAGGATTATTCAGGACAGCGCGGTGTACTGGTTCTAGATAATGGCCCCAGTGAGGGATATAACAAAGAAGCGATTGAACTGCTTACCCAAGCTGGACTCTTAGCCCTCAATTTTATTTCGCACCAGACACTACAGTTTCGTCGCGCAGCATTAGAAGATGCTCCTTTAGATATCCACCAAAAAGAGATCCATAAGTGGATGGATATGAGTCTGCGTAACATTCTGGAGTTGGCGACAGATATTGTTCATGCAGACCGCGGCTGTATCTATCTTTATCAGCCTGAAAACAAAACATTGGAGATTACCCATGTCAATGGTGCGTACATGGATCTAAAATCCATTCCATCACTCTGGGGTATACCTGGGTTTGTTTTTGGTACCGGGGAGGCCATTCGTCTTTGGGATGCCTATGATGATCCCCGTTTTGATCCTGTTGTTGATTATTATAATGGCTATCGTACCCGCAATATTCTTTGTGTACCGATCTATAAGAGCGATGGTGAGTGTCTCGGTGTCTTAGAGGTGGTGAATCGGAATAAAGATCACTTCTCCTTGACGGATGAAAAACGGATCAAGGCGATGGCGGTACAGATCGGCCTCTCAATCGATAATCTGCACTCCTTTATGCAGGTTCAGACACTGAAGATGAATAATGAAGAGGTGTTGCGCACACTAACAAACAGTGTTATTGCTGTGGATATGGATGGCTTGATTACCTATTTAAATCCAGCAGCCAGCCAGTTGACAGGGGTAACGCAGCAGGGAAGAACGCCTCTGCCTTTAAAGGCACTCTTTACAGATATGAATCAATGGCTCTTAGATGAGATTCAGGAGGTTATTGATGGTGGAGAGGAGAAATCGCTGCGTGATGTGGAATATGATGTGGGGAAAACCGAGTGGTTAACCCTCAATGTCATGATTAAACCCTTGCGCCATGCCGATCAGCGCATGAATGGTGTTGTTCTCGCTCTGGAAGATATTTCCCGGGAGAAAAATATTCAACGTACCATGGCGCGCTATCTGGATGGTGAACTGGTTAAAAAGCTGACGGATAAGGATATTATACCTCAACTGACCGGGCGGCAGACAGAAGATATCAGTGTGCTTTTCTCCGATATTCGTGGTTTCACCAGCATGACTGAATATTTAGGCCCTGAGCAGACCGTCACGATGCTCAATGAATATTTCTCCTATATGGAGGATGTGGTCACCAACCATAAAGGGATGGTGGATAAATATATTGGGGATGCCATTATGGCCCTGTTTGGTGTACCGACACGTGTTGGGGGTGATGCGGATAATGCGGTACGCTGTGCGATCGATATGCAGATTGTTTTAAATATGTATAATGTTCGTCGGCAAGCACTCCAGCAGACGCCTCTGCAAATGGGGGTCGGGGTATCCAGTGGTACAGTGATTACAGGGAATATTGGTTCCAGCAAACGCATGAGTTATACCGCCATTGGTGATCCTGTCAATCTTGCGGCACGTATTGAGAGCCTGACCAAACTCTATAATCTGGATATCATGGTTTGTGGTCATACCCTTGAACGGTGTGAGCAATCTTATAAAAGCCACTGTATCGATATTATACGGGTCCGTGGGCAACATGTACCCACAAAGATTTATGCCATCAATGACCATGAGGGAGAGCATCCTGAACTGGAGCGCGCTATGGAAGCTTATGAAACGGCTTTTGAAGCGTATCGTGTTGGTCATTGGGATCAAGCCGTCAAGTTTTTTCAGCGTGCTCTTGAAGGAGAATACGCTTATGGGCCGGCAAAAACCTTGCTGGCGCGCTGTCGTAATATGATGCTCTCTCCCATGCCCAACTGGGATGGCATCTGGACATTTCATAGCTGATTTTCTATCTGGTTCGTCGTTATCACGTACTCTATAAAACTGAATTGGTTAGAACTTATTTTAGAACCATCGTTTTTGAGTTTATGGTCTAGCTGTGTGAACCTCAGCCTATGGATTTCCTTAGCCTTATGGAAAACAGCTTGAAATCGTTGCAATGATTAAGTATCCTTAACATTTTTAAGTATGAGGTGAAACGCTTAAATCAAGGAGCAAAGAGATGGAAAGGCGCATTTTGATATTTTTAATGCTTCTTTTAGGGTGGAGCGGTAGTGCTTTTGCTATTGATATAAAAATTGAGCTTCAAAATGGTAAATCTGTTTCAGGCTCTCTGCAAGCTGTGAAACTTGATCCTGGATTTGAGATACTTGCATCCAAAATTAAAGCGCTTCATGTAAACCAAGATGGTGGTTCTTCAAATGATTCTACCGTTCCTGTTAATACTGTACTCTCAGTGGATGGAATATTTGCAGCTAAAGGAAATGAGGCAGACAAGGATGGGTTTGTTCCTGTTTCCTCGTATGGTGGTTACATTCCAAATGATCTTTTGAATTCATCGCTTCCAGTAAAAGGGATGTCTTCAGTGGAGATTGTTTTTTGGGGAGGACATTATGCCGATGATTATGGTACTGGCTTTGCTCGATTTGTATTCCTTTCCGGTGAGAGGATTGTAAAAGAAGCGCGTTTTGATATTGCAAATATTGTTGAAGATAAAGAGGGGAAGATGGCAAACTGGCAGATTTACCGGCTTCAATCTTCTCTGAAAAAATATCATAAGATTATTCGATTTCGTGAGATGCAGGATATTTCTGATGTTAAAATATTTGTTCATCCAGGAAATTGGGCTGTTGTGATCAGGGATCTTAAAATTAATGTGAGAAGATAGTTATTTAGTGGTCTTTTCTTAATCAATCTTTTTTTTCTCTGTTGAGAGACATTTTATAAGAGATTCTTGGCGACTACTGAGGATAGTAGAGATGGGAATGAAAACAGTAAGACGAAAGATGCAGCATTCCCTGAGGAGAGAAAGGAGAAGAGTGCGTTTACACAATACTTTGTGCTCTGAGGAAAGTATGGTTACACAATGGTGGCAAGATCATTTTTTTAAAATCTTGGCGATTCTTGCTTTTGTTTTGCCAATATCACAGATGATTCATTCATATAATATTAAGGAAGAGAATGAAAAGATAGAATATATGGTTGATTTGCTTGATAGTATAGATCAGGAGGGTGGTTCCTATCTTATACACATGATTCAATTAACGTTGGATGAGCCTGGCCTTGCCATTCCGCTCCTTGAACTTGAGCTTAGACGTAGTACAAGTGTAAGTGGAAAAAGAAGGGATAACGCGTTGAGACAAAAAATAGCGGAGATTTTGAGGCAACTTTCTATGATTAAAGGCCGCCCACGTTTGTCATTTTATGGATTGAATTTTGATGGAGTCAATTTAAAAGGAATGGAATTGACTAATATGGATTTTATAAATTGCGGATTTAAAGACGCACGCTTGCAATATGTTAAATTTGTGAATGTTAACATGACAGATTCTGATTTATCAAAAGCCCGTTTAGACAAAGCTATTTTTGATAAAGTAAACATCAGCAATACCAAATTCCAGGTTTCAAAGTTTAATGGTACAAGGTTTTCCAATATCAATTTCCAGCACAAGCAGGGGCCTGACTTTTTTTGTTCAGCATGGGCGGAGAAGGGGGCCATTGACTTTGGTTGGGATAAAAAATTAAAGTCCTACTTGATGGGAAATTACGTTTTATATAAAGAATCTATGCGAGAAGAGCACTGTAAAGAATTAAAAGAACAGAATAAGACGTAAGTATGAGATCTTCTGGTCAGCTTCAAAAAAGCCCATGCATTTGCATGGGCTTAAATGTCTGTTTGGTTTCAAAGTCTTTTAAGGAATATCTTTTTTTATTTTTTCGATCTCTTCGAGCACCATCCGTTCGGCCAGTGAGGGTAGAGCCTCTTTGACCGCTTCGCCGGCCGCTCTTTCTACCGCACGGTTAATTTCGGGGTGAAGGATGGTTTGCAAAGTTTTAGCAAGTACCGCTTCATCCAGTTGTAAGACCTTCGTTGCTGTATCCATCTCTTCATCAACAACACTGGCGACACTGACACCGCTGTCACCGCCTTCAAAGCCCTGTACAGCCAGAGAGAAGCCACAGCTTTGCAGGGCTTTATTTGTTGCGCTGCCCTCTTTCATAGCCAGAGCGGCTTCTTCTGCTTTGGTTTCACTGAAGAATACCTCAGCAAAGAAGGTTTCCCCTTCCAGTTCAAAGACCTGTGAGATACAGGCGAAGGAGTGATCGCTGGAGACTTGATGATCGGTGCCGGAGATGATCACTGGTGGAGAGAGACGAATGCGCCCCAGATCGCCTTCAAGGCGGGATTGTACTCCCCCTGCGATCATATTGCCCATTTCAGAGAAGGCATCGGTCATCTCCATATCCATGGAGTCTCGGTCTTCACCGAGCAGGGCGCCGCCCAGTTTTAATACCGCCGCCAGAGGACCACAAAGTCGGAGGCTTCCTTTAATTGCGCCACTATATCCGACAACAGCGCTGGCATCGCCAGAGAGAGAGCAGCGTTCCATCATCTGTTCTTTTGGCGTAATTTCAATAAAAAGCATCGTCTCTGCGATCTCTTGCACTGTTTCCCGCAGGGACTGGACAAGTTTTTCGTTTAGATCGTCCATAGGTTTTGTCCTTTAATGATCCTGTCGGTAGGGAGTTGCCCAGGCGTTTAAAACCTTATTCAAGAGAATATCTTTAAATAGTATAAACTATTGTAGACGATCTCTTTAACATCTTAAAGAGAATTCTTAATAAAAGCCCGATTTTTAAGCCTTTTTCATCTCTTTAAGAGCGGTCACAAGCGTTATAAAGGCATCTTTTATGGGCGCTGTGCGTCTTTCCCCTGAATGGCGAAAAACAATTTCGATTTCACCGTTTTTAAAACTGCGTCCGCCAACATTCACCCGCACGGGAATTCCTAGAAGGTCGGCATCTTTAAACTTAACACCAGCCCTCTCATTGCGGTCATCCCAAAGTACTTCAATCCCTTGCCGTTCTAAATTGTCATGGAGTTCCTGGGAGAAATGCAAGGCTTGTTCCTCTCTGGGATTTAACGTGACAATTTTTATTGAAAAAGGCGCGAGTTGGAGAGGCCAGAGGATACCGTGATCATCGTGGTTCTGTTCAATGGCGGCAGCAACAATGCGAGAGACGCCAATACCATAACAGCCCATCTCCACGATCTGCTCTTTGCCTTGATCATTTAAAACCGTCACATTCATGGCGGTTGAGTATTTCTTACCCAATTTAAAGACATGGCCTACCTCAATACCGCGCATCAGTTGCAGGATACCGGATTCACAGCGGGGGCAACCTTCCCCTTCGGTGACATTGCGTAGATCGGCAAATTGGGGTTCAGGGAGATCACGAGACCAGTTAAAGTTAATTTTATGGTAGTTCTCACGGTTGGCGCCAATGATCCAGTTTCCACCCTGTTCTAGCGCATGATCCGCAATAATGGTGCAGGGATGTTCGCCTAAGGGTCCGATATAGCCGATCGGTAGACCGGTCTCTTTAGCGGCCTGCTCTGGGGGTGGAAGAATCAGTTGTGGATGAATGGCCGCGCGTGCTTTGGCTTCGTTGAGTTCATGATCGCCTCTGAGCAGCAGCATATACCACTTTTCATCTGCATAAGCGAGCAGGGATTTGATGCTTTGATTTTTGGATTGGTTAAGAAACTGGGTGACCTCTTCGATGGTTTTCTGTCCTGGTGTAAAGACATCTTCTAAAGGTTCTGGCGGGGGAGGGGGGGTGATCTCTGCTTTGGCGGTTGCCTTCTCTAAGTTGGCTGCGTAGTCACAGGATTTGCAGGAGGCGATGGTATCTTCTCCCGAGTCCGCCAGCACATGAAATTCATGGGAGGAGGCGCCACCAATTGCGCCGGTATCGGCTTCTACGGCACGAAAAGAGAGTCCGCAGCGGGTAAAGATTTTTTGATAGGCGTCATACATCTCCTGATAACTTTGATCCAGGCTGGCTTGATCAAGATCAAAAGAGTAGGCATCCTTCATGAGAAATTCGCGTCCGCGCATAATGCCAAAACGGGGCCGGATCTCATCGCGAAACTTGGTCTGAATCTGATAAAAACAGCTTGGCAGGGCTTTATAGGAGCGGATCTCTCTTCGTACCAGATCGGAGACGACTTCTTCATGAGTTGGGCCGACACAGAAATCGTTTTCATGTCGGTCTTTAAGGCGTAGCAGTTCTTTGCCATAGAAATCCCACCGTCCGGACTCTTTCCAGAGTTCAGCCGGTTGCACAGCAGGCATCAGGATCTCTTGGGCGCCTGCTTTATCCATCTCTTCGCGGACAATGTTTTCTACTTTTCTTAAGACGCGCAGTCCTAAAGGCAGCCAGGTGTAGATACCACTGGCCACTTGGCGTATCAGTCCTGCACGCAGCATTAAGCGGTGTGAGACCACATGGGCTTCGTTGGGATCCTGCCGTAGTGTTGAGATCAGATTTTTACTGAAACGCATATTAGTTCTCCTTATGGCTTTGAATAAATGCGTAGGCTGAGTGATTATGAATCGACTCAAAGTTTTCTGATTCAACGGCATACCAACCGATGCGCGAATCTTCTTTTAGTTCCATGGCGACATTGCGCACAATATCTTCAACAAAACAGGGGTTCTCAAACGCCTTTTCGGTCACATACTTTTCATCGGGGCGTTTTAAAATAGGAAACAGATCACAGGAGGCGTTACGCTCGATAATTTCGATAATCTCTTCGATCCAGACAAACTGTTTGAGTTTCAGTTGTACGGTGACATGGGAGCGTTGATTGTGGGCGCCATAACGGGAGATCTCTTTGGAGCAGGGACAGAGTGAGGTGACAGGGGCCATAATCTCCAGTTGCAGATCAAATGCGGTTTGATCTCTTTTTCCCACCAGGCGAACCTGATAATCCATCAAGGCTTGCGCACCACTGACGGGTGCGCTCTTTTGTACAAAGTAGGGAAAATCGAGTTCAATGAATGCCTGTTCTGCGGAGAGCCGTTTTTGAATATGGCTGAGAAGGTCGGGTAGATTTTCGATGGAGATGGCATCATCATAGTTGGCGAGAACCTCTAGAAAACGCGACATATGGGTTCCCTTAAAGTGATGCGGCAGGTTAACATACATATTAATGGTGGCGACGGTACGCTGCTCTCCTCCTTTACGATCTTTCACCTGAATGGGATAGCGGATATCTTTAACCCCCACTTTATCGATGGCGAGCCGGCGTTTATCGGGTTGGGCCTGAACATCGGTGAGTGGAATGATATTCTCCGGGGCGTGATTCATCGGGTACGGTCCTTAATATCCAGCCTTTATAAATACAATCATGCTTATTCTTAAAAAAGGAGAGCGTGCGGGTTAACATCTCCGTTTGAAAAAGATATTCTAAAAGAGGGAACTTCCCCTTGGCATTTAAAAGACGGATTGATGGTTAAAATCTATATTTAGAGCCAAACCATTGTAGTGTATGATGCCTTCTTGCAAAATGAAAAAACCGACCACGGGTCTATTTCAAAAAAAATCTGGGATTCTCATCTTTGAGTATCCATGCTTAGGAAACCTGATTGATGAAGCATGTTCGCCGTGTAGGCATCATTACAAAATTGTCTGAGGAGCGCGCACGTCAGGCGGCACTGGGTCTGGTTACCTGGTTTTTAGATCGAGATATTATACCAACGCTCACAAAAGAGACACTGCGTGATGGCCGGTTGCCCAAGGGGTGTGATTGTCGTCCTCAAGATGATCTCTCAAGAGGTCAGGATCTTCTTGTTGTGCTGGGTGGTGATGGCACTTTTCTTGTCGCGGCACGCACATTGAAAGAGGAGAATATTCCGATTTTAGGGATCAATATGGGGCGTTTGGGATTTTTAACCGAAGTGCCGGATACGGATATGTTCTCCACCCTAAAGGATGTTCTTGCGGGCAGATATCGTATTGAAAAGCGGGTCATGTTCTCTGTGGAGGTGGAACGGCGGGGTGAGAAGGTTCTACAGCAACGGGTGCTCAACGATGCGGTGATCCATAAGGGCGAGTTGGCAAGGATGATCGAGTTTGAAGTGGAGGTGGACCGGCAGTTTGTCTTCTCCAGTCGCGCCGATGGTCTGATTCTCTCAACCCCTACCGGCTCAACGGCTTATGCGCTCTCCGCAGGCGGACCGATTGTGCATCCCGCGCTAGAGGCGATTTTAATGGTGCCGATCTGTCCACATACTTTGGCCAATCGTCCGATTTTAGTGCCAGGACAGGGGGAGGTGGCGATTACGATGGTTGCTGATGATGCCGAGCGCCTTCTCACGCTGGATGGTCAAAGCGGTTTTGTGCTTGAGGATGGTGACCGTCTATTAATTCGTCAGTCACGCCACCGGTTACGCCTTTTGCATGCGCCGGAGAGAAATTACTATGATATTTTGAGGAGAAAATTGCGTTGGGGAGAGAAGGTGGGCAATTGAGCCGACTGGATAAGCGGTAAAAGGGAGGCGTCTGGGATCAATGTTACAGCAGTTGGTCATTGAGAACATTGCTTTGATCCAGCAGTTGAAGTTGGAATTTTCTCATGGATTATCCGTCATTACAGGGGAAACCGGTGCAGGAAAATCGATTCTCTTGGATGCGTTAGGGTTGGTTTTAGGCGCACGTGCAGATACCGGATTGATTCGTGCGGGTACGGAACAGGCGATGGTGAGTGCTTGTTTTTTATTGCCACCGGAGCATCCCGGAATAACCTGGCTTAAAGCGCGTGATCTTCTGCTCACCGAGGAGCCTCAGACCATCTATATCAGGCGTACCTTAACCCGTAAGGGGCGGAATCGCGTGCATATTAATGAGCATCCAACACCGCTTTCAGCACTGCACAGTTTAGGGGTGCTTTTAGCGGATATTCATGGCCAGCATGAGCATCAATCGCTGCTTGATCAACGGGGTCATCTGGCGGCACTGGATGCCTTTTCAAACCATCAAGAGGCATTAAAAGCAGTGCGTGATGCCTATCAGGCGTGGCAGAAGAGTCAGAGCACGTTACATCGTCTCCAAAGGGCTGCAAAAGAGAATGCCGAACGGCGCGCATTTCTTGCTTTTCAACTGGAGGAGTTAGAGCAGGTGAATGCGGAACCTGGAGAGTGGCAAGAACTTGAAGAAAAAAACAGCCGTCTGGCCCATATTCATCAGTTGGCTGAAATTGCCGAACGCTGTCAGGGATATCTGACCCATTCACGAAAGTCCGCTGCACCGCTCTTAAATCGTGTGGCCTCAGAGTTGGAGAAACACCAGGATCTGGATCGTGAGTTGGTTCCTTTAGCAGAGCGGATGCGCTCTCTCTTTATTGAGGTGGAGGATGCCGCATTACAGATTCGTGATTATCGTTTGGATCTGAATACCGATCCTTTAGAGTTCCAGCAGGTGGATGAACGCATGGGGCAGATTCGCCAGCTCTGTCGTAAACATCGCTGTGAGGCAGATGAACTCTCTTCATTGGTGGCGAAGTGGCGCCAGGAGTTAGAGGAGTTAGAGGAGATTGATGACCGTGAAAGCGCGATGGAGAGACAGCTCGCTTTAGATCTTAAGGTTTATCAGGAGAAAGGTCTTATACTCTCTGAACTGAGAAGGGAGGGGGCTGAGAAGTTAACAAAAGGGGTAGAGCAGCAGCTCTTTGAGTTGCATATGCCCCATACGGTCTTCTCTGTTGAGTTTATCGCTAAAGAGGAGAAGCCGCGCGCTTCAGGTTTAGAGGATGCCTGTTTTCTGATTTCTGCCAATCCGGGAGAGCCGCCAAAACCACTGCATCAGACCGCTTCTGGGGGAGAGATCTCCCGCTTGATGTTGGCGATGAAGACAGTATTAGCCGATGCGGTAACGATTCCAACATTGATCTTTGATGAGGTGGATGTGGGTGTTGGTGGCCGGGTAGCGGATGCCATTGGTGCTAAAATGGCGCGTCTCTCTAAAAAACGTCAGGTGTTAACCATCACCCATCAGCCCCAGGTGGCGGCTTGGGGATTGCACCACTTAAGGGTTGAAAAGTTTCAGCAGGAGAAGAAAACCTTTACATCGGTGATCACTTTAAAAGAAAATAAACGGTTAGAGGAGCTTGCCCGTATGTTGGCTGGGGATAAGGTCTCTTTTGCGGCCCGTGAGAATGCGCGGACATTTTTGCAGCAGGCCGCTGAAAAAATTGCTGAAATGGCCGACTAACTTCTATTGATCCAGAGTATTTAAGATTATGAAAATCTATTTTGAAAATACCACGACGGAAATTCCAGAACTCTACACAGGCTATGATGATGTGCCCGGGTTGCATCTGACCCTTCATCTGCATGGTTGGACGTTTGAAGATCAGACGGGCGCGGGTGAGGCGAAGATGCGTCTGGAGGTGAGAGAAGAGAGCCGTCTTGATCAGCCAGCGGTTGCGGTGGGATTTGTGATAGTGACCCCCGCGGCGGTGAAAGGGTGCCAGGCATTTGCGCCTTTAGCACAATCGATTCTTGATGGTTTGCTCACCCATGAGGTGATCCAGAAGTTTCTGATTCAAGCGGCGGAGAAGGCGCTCTACATTCCCATGCCTGAGAAGAGTATTGCTTCAGAAGGGGATGTGCCGGCGCGCAAAAAACGGATGATGGAGAAGGCTTTCTATAATCCAAAGCTGCATCATTGATTTTTATAGCGCGTTTTTTTGCTCTTGCATCAAGCTCTCTTTTTAGTAAATCAAAGTGATCTGTTTTTGCTTTGGTTAAGGAATATGTTGAAAGCACTTGTTTTATGAGGAGAATAAAATGGATGATTTGGTTGACTCAGAGTATGATCATCATCAATTGACTTACATAGAAAGGGAGATCTTTGATTGTTCGGCACGAAAATTGATAATCTTATGATGATTTTATTGAGGCAATTGCACCCGGTACAAACAAATATGCTAAGGTTTGTGAATGTTTTAATTAAGGTGAACTTTTGCTTAGAAAATATGTGAGATAAAAAAAATGACTCTATCCTCATTTTGGAAAGTCAGGCGTTGCGGATGGAAAACTCTTAATATGTCACTTTACAGAGCATTTTAATACCTGATAACTGTTCGATTGATTGTTTTTTATGACGTCATCTGTCTATTGGTTTCTCTTGAGGGGGAGCCCCCACAATCCATCAACTGCATGGTGTCTTTGGATTAGGGGGGCTTGAGATTTAAGTCAGGGTAGGGTGGGACACCCTGGCTTATATTTTTAGATATGATTTTTAGAAAAACGTTCCATCCAGAGGGCTGGAAGCCGAAGCGTAGAGTCGCTTAGGCATACGGCCCGCCAGATAAGATTCCCGGCCCGCTTCAACTGCTTTTTTCATGGCAGAAGCCATGAGAATGGGCTGTTTTGCATCGGCAATGGCGGTATTCATCAAGACCCCATCACAGCCAAGTTCCATGGCGATGGCGGCATCTGAGGCGGCCCCCACACCGGCATCAACTAAAATAGGTACGTTCGCCTGCTCAAGAATGATGCGAATGGTGAAAGGGTTACATATCCCTAGGCCGGAACCAATCGGTGCCCCTAAAGGCATCACTGAGACACAGCCCATATCTTCAAAGCGTTTACAGATATAGGGATCATCGGTGGTGTAGACCATCACCTTAAAATCCTCTTTAATCAGTTGTTCGGCGGCTTTAAGAGTTTCAGGAATATTGGGCCAGAGATATTTTGGATCGGAGAGCACCTCGAGTTTAACCAAATCCCAGCCACCCGCTTCCCTGGCTAAACGTAGCGTACGTACCGCATCCTCGGCGGTGAAGCAACCTGCGGTATTGGGAAGGTAGGTATATTTTTTAGGATCGACATAATCGGTCAGCATCGGTGCATTGGGATCAGAGACATTGACCCTTCTCACCGCTACGGTCACAATCTCAGCGCCCGAGGCTTCAATCGCTTCGGCGGTCTCTTCAAAATCTTTATATTTTCCCGTACCCACTAAAAGGCGGCTATTAAATTTAATTCCATCAATGATCAATGGATCATCCGCTGCATGAGAGCCGCCGCCGATAAAATGGACAATCTCAATTTTATCATTTTCAGACAGTTGTACCTGGGAGAAGGTCTTTCTTGGGACAACCTCAAGGTTGCGCTCTACAGCGACTCTTTCAGGGTTAAAAGAGAGCTGTTTTAATAGATGGGTGATGGTCGCCTCAGTCGAGGTGAGCTCAAAAGGATCGCCATTTAGAGTGATTTTCATAATATTCAATTGGAACTCAATTTTGTGGTTTTAGGGATTAAATTGCGTATTTTGACGCCAGGGCGTTTGGTTACTGAATGTTTGTGCAGTACCATTGAAAGGCCAAAAAGATGACTGATAAAGGTTTTGTTGCGCATTGGCGCGATGGCGCTTTAATTTGGTGAGCGCGGCATCTTTTGACCTGATGTACAGCTTTGGTCTATCATGAACATGAAAGGCGGGTTCTGGCAAGGGCGCGCGAATGGAAAAATCATCTTGATATCAATTGATGGGTCCTTGTTTTTATCAGGGTATCTATTTAAAATAGAGAGTTTATTGGAATTTATAATTTAATTTGCAGGACGCAATTTTTTTTGAGGATAAGGGGATGCATAATGAGCCAGTCTACCCAGAAAAAAGAGGATGCGCCGCTTATCCAGTGTGTGACTGCAATGATTCGCGGTGAAATGGAGAAAGATGCGGTCTGGTGCTGTATTCAGCGGGTCATCGAAAGTGCTCCTGAAACCATGGCACACGCTTATCTTTTGGGTTATCTGGCGAAAACACGTGCATCCTGGTTGGAGAATCTGTTACAGGAGCGTCTGGCTACCTATGGTCAGGCTTCGGTCTCTGGTTTTCAACGTCTGCTGGAGCAGTTGCGTCAAGGAAGAGATGTTGAGCAGGCCGTGGGCGTGTTCACTGAACTGGTTTCGGCTTCAGAATCGCAAAAATCTAGAGATCATGGAGGGGAAACGATGATTGAACAGAATCAGATGCAACCACGTGCAGAACAACAGGTGGCAAGCCTGGAGAACTGGTTGATCCGTATGCGTAGCCATAACCGACGTGTGCAGATGCAAAAACGCCTGTTGAGTTTTCTCTCCGCCATTCAGACCCAACAAAAAATGCATCTGAAAGAGTGACCCCTTCGGTGGTTATCATGGGAAGGGTTTTTAAGTGTTAGAGAGGCTTATTTGATGTCAAAATGGCGCATGCTGATTATTAATGGTCCCAACCTCAACCTATTAGGTGTGCGTGAGACCTCAATGTATGGGAGCGACTCCTTAAAAACAATTGAAGCCCTCTGCTTAGAGCGTGCTGAAAAGTTGAACATTGATCTGGCTTTTTTTCAATCCAACTTTGAAGGTGAGTTGGTGGAGGCGATTCAACAGGCGCATCAAATTAAGGATCTGATTATTATCAATCCTGCGGCTTATACGCACACCTCCATTGCCATACGCGATGCACTGCTTGCGATCAATCTTCCCCTCATTGAAGTCCATTTAAGCAATATCTATCGTCGTGAGACCTTTCGGCACCACTCCATGATTCGAGATATTGCCATCGGGCAGATTGCAGGCTTTGGTAAACAAGGCTACCTTCTCGCGTTAGAAGCGGGCTTAGACTACCTTGACCGAACGTAAGGAACAGGTTTCAATAAAAAGAGAGACCATTTTTTGAAATTTTACCCCCTGTTTATGGCGGTGTGCTTTTTATTGTGCCGTGCACTGTTTTGGGGACATGTGGGATACAACAGACATCGATTTGTTTTTTGTGTCTGTTTAAGAGGGTTTTTTCAATGGAATTAAAGGATATTCGGCAGCTGATTAAGTTTCTCCAGGGAAGTGATATTTCGGAGATCGAAATTCATAAGGAGGGCGCTTCGGTAAAAATTAGTCGCAATCTTGGTGGGCAGGAGGGAACGCCTGTTGTGCAGATGGCACCGCCTGTGGTTGCAACAGCACCGGCGCCTGCTGCACCACCACCAGAACCAACGGCACCCGCTGAGAAGGACGCTTCGGAGCCTGAAGGCAATGCGATCGCGATCACCTCTCCGATGGTGGGCACCTTTTATCGTTCTCCTGCACCGGAGGCGCCTTTCTTTGTCAATGAGGGCGATACGGTGAAAAAAGGACAGGTGATCTGCATCATTGAAGCGATGAAGCTGATGAATGAAATTGAGGCGGAAACTTCCGGGACGCTGGTACGGG
>JBQGBW010000014.1:0-58283 GCA_052043475.1 Magnetococcales bacterium HHB-1 | reverse complement strand
CTCCAGCTTTAATAATCCTTCACCCCATTTAGCTGGTATCAAACCCCATTTTCTAAAGCCACCGGATAGAGGATAAGCAAAGAGCGAATAGCGCTGACAATGGATCATGGAGAGTTCTGGAAACTGTTGTTTAAAACGTTCATGCTGACGTTTAAAAAGCATCTCAGGAAACGCTTGGTTGGCATCAAAGGCTTTTTTTCCCCGAATCGGGTGCGTGGACAGTGGATCTTGAGAAAAATCGACATCTTCTGGATGAAAATAACGATAAAACATTGTGCTCACGGGTGTGATTCCCGGCTCCACCAGAAGAATCCGACCACCAGGACGTAGAACCCTTATTGCTTCTGCAAAAAAAAGTCCTGGCCGCTCAATATGGTGTAACACATCAAAGAGCACCAGATTAGAGAGCGACTGAGCAGCAAAAGCTAACTGTTGTGCATCGGTGACAAGATCCAACCACGGTAGGGCAATAATATCACTGGAGAGGGTCTGTGGTGCAAACGCTTTAAAATTTCCAGAACCGCCCCCAATCTCTAAAATTTCCCCCGCCACCCGAAATTGTGCTAACCTACGATAGAGATCCGTATAGATCATCCGCAAAATCGGTTTCTTCTGCCATTGGCGGTGCTGTTCTGCTAATTTTATTGATGTCTCATCACACATCACGCTTTACTCCACACCCTTAGAGGAGTCGTTCGCCCATGAATCTCCCCCCCTTCAGGCCACAATGGTTAAACCGCCGCTTTTCGATAAACAAATTGACGATTCTATCGATACTGACGCTCTTTATCGCCAGTCTCACCTGGGCCCATCAAAAAAATCATAGGGGTTGGGATGATATTTTACAGAATGCCGCCCGTATCGGTGATCAAGCCGTGATTCAGCACTATCTTAAAGAGGGCTTGAAGATTAACCAACCCGATCCCTATGGGCGTACACTTTTACATTGGGCGGTCAGCCAAGGCAATGAAAAACTCACGCAAGAACTTCTGAAAAAAGGCGCTGACCCCAGAGCAAGAAATAGAAAACATCAAGACCGGACTCCACTCCATGAAGCGATCTCTCAAGGCCATGTGCCTCTCTTTAAACTTCTACTTAAACACGGTGCCCAAGTAACAGACAGCCTCAAAGATCAAACCACACCACTGCATTTAGCCGTTGCCCGCCAACAAGAAGAGATCACAAAGATCCTGCTCAAAAAAAATGCGCACATTAATCCTAAGGATAATCAAGGCCGCACCCCGCTCTTTCGGGCGGCGAAAACCGGTAACATCACGTTAGTCAAACACCTACTTAAACATAAAGCGGATAAAAATATTAAAAATAACGACCACCTTCTCCCCTGGCAGATTGCAGATGAGCAAGGCTATCCAAAAATCGTCACCCTGCTTAACCCGCCTCCCCCGATCATCAAGAAAAAAAGTCCTCCCGTACCAACCATGGCCACCAATGGTGTGGTTGCTCTCCATCGGCAAGCAACGCAAGCTGAAGCACGCATGGCACAACGCCTCCTAAGAGAGGAAGCGCGCCGTGAAGCAGAAGCACCCGCTGAACTGATGCACGATGAAGCTTCCATGGCTGAAGAGAGTGCACCATCTGCAACGGATACGGCAGAGACCATGGGATTTGCACCACCCCCACCCGCTTCACCAACGGCCGCAACCCCTTCCAGAATGCGCCTGACACAAAAAAAAGCGAAGAAAAAAGAGCAGATCAAAACCTGGAAACGCTCCACCATCACACCAAACTACGCTCGTCTTAAAATTGGTGATCAAGAGGAACTGCCTTTAAGTGCGCTGCAAACCAATGTCCACATCGATGGTTTTCGCGCCCGCGTTGTCATCGATACATTTTACTATAATGATAAAAATCAACAGTTCGAGGGCAATTTTCAACTCCGTCTCCCCGAAGGCGCCACCCCCTATTTTCTCGCCTTTGGTGCCTTAAGGGTGCAATCTGATCTGCAATTTAAAAAGCCCATTTTTCTGGAGCCTAAAGAGGCGCAACAGATGCATGGTGATCCTGAAAAAATTCTTGAGGCACGGGCTAAAAGTTGGGATAAACCCAAAGTGGCGCGCATGGTAAGTAAAACAAAAGCCGCCCACGCCTATGGAGAGACCGTGCGCAAAAGCGTTGATCCTGCACTGATGGAGTGGTCTGGAGCGGGTGTATTCTCCACCAAGGTCTTCCCCTTAGAAGCCAAAACCATGCATCGGATTGTCATCGCTTATGATATGGATTTAAACGCGCTTGCAAGCCATGATCAATTCCGTTTAGATCTTCCCAGTAATACCGAAGAGCACCGGGTGGATATCACCATCACCCAACCCAAAGGGGTCGAGATTGAGGTACTCCCCAAAGGAGAAAAAATCCATAGCACAAAAAAAATCTATCACGCCCACTTTGAATCCCCAAAAACATCCCATATCACCGTCAATATCAGCCAACCCAAAACCCTCCTGCTCACCGGTAAAGATCCTGAAACCGGCGACTATTTTGCCACCCGTTTTACACCTGACCTGCCTGATACATCTAGAAAGAGCAATCAAAATGATGCCATCTTTCTGATTGATACCTCTTTAAGTGCCAATCCGGATCAGATCAATGTCTGGTTACAGATGTTAGAGACGATTTTAGAGAATAACAGAGATCAAATAAAACAGTTTGCCGTTGCTTTTTTTAATATCGAAACCAACTGGTGGCGACAAGCGTTTACCCCTAACACAAAAGAGAATGTTCAAGCCCTGATGCGCTATGCACACAATCTCTCCTTAGAGGGCGCCACCGATCTCTCCACCGCTTTAAAAGAAGCCAACCTTCCAACATGGTATAAGCAGAAAAAGCAAAACGCCCATTGGGATATTTTTCTCTTAAGTGATGGGGCCATTACCTGGGGTGAAGATAATCTGCACAGTTTAAGCACCCTGTTACAAAATCAGAATCGTAAAGCGCTCTTTGCTTATCGGGGAGGATTTTCAGGCACCGATACCCGTATGCTACAACACCTCACCCGCATCTCTGGTGGTGCCCTCTTCTCGGTTATGGGTGAAAAAGAGGTTAACAAAGCCGCCAAAGCACACCGTTCACGCCCCTGGTATATTGAGAAGGTCACCTTAAAAGGGGCTCAGGATCATCTCTTCGCGGGCCAGCCCACTACAATCTATCCAGGACAATCACTCACCTTAGTGGGCCGTGGTCCATTAAAAGATCAAACGGTACAACTGACACTCCAGCAAGGCCAGATCAAAAAACAAATTTCCATTCCGCTTCCCCAGGCCATCAACTCACCACTGACGCCCAGAATTTATGGTCAAGTCGCGGTAAGCCAGTTAGAAGCCTTTGAGCAGCTCACCGAAGCATTGGCCAAAGCTTATGCAAGCCATTTTAGAGTCACTGGACCAAGCAGCTCGCTTCTGATGTTAGAAAGTGAAGCCGATTATCAACGCTTTAATATTAAGCCTAAAGAGAATGCCTTTGTTGTTCAGAGTGCGTTGGCAAAAAAAGCCATTCAACAAGCCCAAGCACAAAAAGATGCTGCATTAATCAGTGCTAAAAAACGTTTTATCTCCTGGGTTGAACAACTCAACAACCAGCCCGGTTTCTCTTTTGAGCAAAATTTAGCCTTTAAAATGGCCTTAGAGAAGATGCCCGAATCGGCATTTATTATCTTAAGTGAACGCCTAGATTCGCTGCAACGCACCAGACAAACACAGCAAAAACAGACAAAAAAGGCCCTTAACAGCCAATCTTTAGATTATGATCTCATCAGTGATGAAGCCCAGAGACGCTGGGAAGATTATGGTGCCACAGATGCTTTAAGAGTATTGAGCAGCCTGATTGAACGCGCGCCAGGAGATACGGTAATGGCCCGCGATGTGGCTTATACCACCCATCATTGGGGTCTTCCAGGTCACGCATACTATCTGCTGCGCCGTACCGCCTTAGCCCGGCCCTATGAGCCACAAACCTACCATGCCTTAGCCCAGGTACTCAGTAAAATGCAACAGACCGATCTCGCCATCGCCTTCTATGAGATTGGTCTGGCTGGAAAATGGCCAGGTCGATTTGGCAGCTTCTCACACATTTTAACCTTAGATTATCTGCGCCTCTTGCAACAGATCCAAAGAGGGAAGCAGAAAACATCGATACCTCACTTTGCAAAAGCAAGGTTGAAGCGATTACAGAAGAAGGTTAAAGCACAAAATGGTGCCGATCTGGTAATCATTATCTCCTGGAATACCGACCGTACTGATATCGACCTTCATGTGGAAGAGCCTACCGGAGAGGTCTGCTACTATCAAAACAAACAGACCCGGATCGGTGGCCAGATCACCCAGGATGTTACCCAAGGATTCGGCCCTGAGATGTACTGGCTCCCTGCACAAAAACCAGGAACCTACACCATACGTGCTAAATATTACGCTTCAGACCGTAACCGCGCCAGTACCAGAACCAAAGTCTTTATGACCCTGATTCGCCATTGGGGGGAAAAAAATGAACAGATCACACAGAAAGTGATCACCCTGAAAAAAAGATCTGCAATGCACCATTTAGCGACCATTGAAATACCTGAAAAAAGATAGTAAATTCAGAGCAGTCACAGGAAAAACTGGTTTAACTTAAATCGCAATAGACGCAAAGTTAAACCAACATCTTAAAAATTGATCATGTCTTTGAAGGAAAGCATTGATGACCACCATAAAAGCAAAAGTCCTCGTCATTGATGACAGCTCCTCGGTACGCCTTTTTCTACACAACCTGCTCTCTAGCATGAACCTGGATGTGGAGACCGCCACCGATGGCCAAGAGGGCTTAGAGAAACTGGCGCAATCATCTTTTGATCTAGTGATCACCGATCTACTTATGCCCATTATGGATGGTGTTACATTCTGTCAAAAGCTTCATGCCAATAAGGAGACCCGACAAATTCCTGTGATTGTGATGAGCGCTTTTGATTCAGAACAGGAGATTGATCAAAGTTTTGCCGCCGGCGCCACCTGCTATGTCGCCAAACGAGAAGTGCAGAAGAGAATTCCTGAACTTATAGAAAAATTACTCACCCAGATCCAACAACGCAATCAATGGCTCATCATGGTAGTCGATGACTCCCTGGCGATCCGCACGCATCTACAACAGGGATTGGAGCATGAAGGATATCGTGTGATCACCATGAAGAACGCACAAGAGGCCCTCGATTACCTGGAACTGGATCAACCCGATCTGATTATCAGTGATATCCACATGCCTGGTATCAGTGGTTATACCTTCTGCCAAGAGGTTTATAATCGCTATAAATCAAATAAGATCCCCTTTGTCGCTATGAGTGTTCAAGGAGATCGTGGTGCCATCCAACGAATGCTTCAACATGGTGCCACCACTTACATCGCCAAACCCTTTAATCTACTCCAACTCACCTCTTTGGTGAATAAACTGCTCTCGGATCAATTTCAACAGCTCTTTCATGAAAAAGAGCGTCTGGCTAAAGAGCAGAATCTTCTCTTAAGCAGTATATCCAGCTTAGTCACGGCCTTAGAAGCACGTGATACCTATACACGCGGCCACTCTGATAGTGTCAGCATGATTGTCCGTGGTATGGCCAAAACCATGAACATGGATCTGGTTGATATGGAGCAGATCACCACAGCGGCACTCCTTCATGATATTGGTAAAATCGGTATACCAGATCACATCCTACTCAAGCCGGATAAGCTGACCGATGATGAGTATGAAACAATTAAACAGCATCCGCGCATGGGTGCAATCATATTAAAACCGATCCCTAGCTTAGAAAAAATTACCGAAGTCGCACTCTATCATCACGAACGCATGGATGGTAAAGGCTACCCCCATGGACTTCAAGGCCAAGATATTCCTCTCTGGGCAAGAATCACCTCCGTGGCAGATACCTATGATGCGCTGACCAGTGATCGCCCCTACCGTAAGGGTATGCATGACGAAAAAGCGTTTCAAATTCTAAAAGAGGGCAAAGGAACCCAACTCTGTCCCGATTGTGTGGACCTCTTTTTTCAGTGGAAGCATAAAGAATCAAAAAAACGCCTCTAAACGAAACCAATGATCATTCATTAATAAAAGCATTGCATCAAAAGACTCTATCACGCACAATAGAAATATTTTAATTTAGCGTATACGAATAAAGATGGATCTCTCTAAATGAACATCAGTCAGATGAATATAAAACAGAAACTACTCTCTGGATTTATTGTTATCGCGCTGTTTGTGATTCTTCTAGGTAGCATTGTCATCTCTTACAGCCTTGATGCTGAAGAGAAGATTGACGAAATTATTCAAAGCAACATCATTGAGATCCAATCCTCTGCAAAAATCGCTTTCTCTATTCAACGGATTAAATCCAATCTTCGTGAAAGTCTACTTGAACACTACGAACAAGCCCACTTCAACACATACCGTAGAGCAAACTTAATCGATCAAAAACCTACGAGCAAAGAGATCTTTTATGCGTTAAATGAAGTAAAAAAAGATCTGATAACGATACAAAAATTGATAAACATATGGCAGAATGCTATTGCTGTAGGCATTGAAAGCGCAGAATTTAAAGAGATCAATAAAATCAGCGAACAAGAAGAGATAGAAGAGCTTCTTGAATTTAAAGAGATGCTCTCTCAATTGATCACCGCATCATACCAGTTCATAGAAAAGATTGAACACCAAACCAAAGAAGCAAGGGATGACACACCTCAGACCACCATACACCAAGCCATCGATTTGCATCGCTTTTTTGAAAAAGAGATTGAAAAACCTTCCAGAAAACTCCAGGAGGAGATCCAGGAACTTGAAGAAGAAGCAGATGAAGAGATCCACGCGATTCTTAATCATATCCATAACAACGCCGAACGCTCCGTCAGAAGCAGTATTATTTTTGCCATTACAGCCGGCATCACCGCACTGCTCTTCGGTTTTCTCTTCTCACGCAGTATCTCTAAGCCGCTCACAAAACTCCGCCATGCCGTATTAGAGATCTCCCAAGGGTCTTACCAAAAACGCGTTAAAGTATTCTCCAATGATGAATTTGGTGAACTGGCGCATGCATTCAATACCATGTCCTTAAGTCTTGGCTTCATTGAAAAGGCACTCAACTCAATCAACGATATTCTAATTATTCTTAACCCCTCCGGCACCATAAAACGCATCAATCGCCCCGATCTTCTCGGTTATGAAAAAGATGAACTCAACACGCAAACCATGACTCATCTTTTTTTTGATCAAGAGGAGGCAAAAAACTTTTTTAACCATATTTTTCCCCAACTTAAAGCAAATCATCCTCTGAATAATCTAGAAATTTCACTCTGTAGCAAAAACAATCACTCCATACTCACCCTGGTCTCCGGCTCTGTGCTGCGCGATGCAGAAAATCAGGTTACCGATATTGTTCTTATCTTCAAAGAGATCGGTACATTTAAAGAAGCACAAGAGCAACTTAAATTAAAAGAATCCCAACTGCTCGCCGCCCAGATCGCCAGCCAAAGTAAGAGTGAATTTTTAGCCAATATGAGCCATGAGATCCGTACCCCCATGAATGCGGTCATTGGCCTTACCGATCTAGCATTGCAAACCCACCTGACACCACGCACTCAGGATTATCTGGAAAAAATCAGTAACGCCTCCCACGCACTGTTACGCATCATCAATGATATTCTCGATTTCTCAAAAATTGAAGCCGGTAAACTGGAACTGGAAAACAAGGATTTTATGCTGCGGGATGTGTTTGATCATCTCTCGGACCTCTTCCGCGCCAAAGCAGATGAACAGGGCATCGAACTGGTAATGCACATCTCCAGCGAATGTGTCTATGTATTGACTGGCGATTCGCTTCGCTTAGAACAGGTTTTGATGAATCTTATCAGCAATGCCCTTAAATTTACCCAGGAAGGAGAAGTTAAGGTCCATGCAAGAACCATTCATGCGACACAAGAACAGGCATTGATTGAGTTCTCCGTGCGTGATACCGGTATTGGTATGACAAGAGAGCAGACAGAGAAGCTATTTCAGCCCTTTGTACAGGCAGACAGCTCAACAACGCGTAAATTTGGTGGTTCTGGCCTGGGACTCTCCATCTGCAAACATCTCACAAAGATGATGGGAGGAGAGATCAAAATTGAAAGTGTTCCTGGAGAGGGCAGTACATTCCGCTTCCAACTGCCACTCATACGCAATATGGCACAGGAGCAGAGCGATGATCTGCTTCTACCAGAAGATATACAACATCTACAAGCCTTGATCATTGATGATAATCTCACCACCTGTCGTGCCTTAGATGAGATGCTCACCCTCTTCACATTTAAAACCAGTATAGCCTCAAGTATTGATGAAGCCGAACAGATCATAAGAGAGAGCGAAGCGCGCAAATTTCAATTGATTCTGGTCGATTGGCAGATGCCTCACACCAACGTTAAGAAAACCCTCCGACGCCTGCATAAACACCTCCCCTGTCAAGACAATCAACGCTTAAGTAAAATTATTCTCTTAACCAGTTATGGACAGGAGAAAGAGATTCTCAACCAGATCAGCCATCACAGCGTGGATGCCCATCTCAGCAAGCCCATTAACTGCTCAATCCTCTTTGATACCATTATGGATCTCTTCGGTAAGGTTGTGGTTAAAAAGTTCCACCCAGGACGGAAGACCACCGATCCCAGCCAGGTGATCATGCATGTTGCCGGAAACCGTGTTCTACTCACGGAAGATAATCCGATCAATCAACAGGTAGCCACAGAAATTTTAGAGGGTCTTGGTCTCCAAGTTGATGTGGCAGATCATGGCAAAATCGCCCTCGAAAAACTCTCCCAGACCAACTACGATCTCGTGTTAATGGATATTCAGATGCCGGTGATGGATGGCTATACCACCACAACAGAGATTCGTAAACAAACGGCGTTTAAAGATCTTCCCATTTTAGCAATGACCGCACATGCCATGGTGGGCGACCGGGAGAAGAGCCTGAATGCCGGCATGAATGACCACGTGACAAAACCCATCAATCGGAGTCAACTCTATACGGCCCTGATGAAATGGCTAAAACCGGTACAAAATCCAGAAGCGTTTATACCAAAGAAGATTGAGCAAAAAGAGGAGGCACTACACATTGAGGACGCCCTTCCAGGATTGGATATCCAGACTGCACTCAACCGACTTTTCGGCAATACCAAACTCTATCTTTCTCTTTTACAGGAATTTAAAAAAGATTTTTCTAAGACAGATCAACAGATTGCTCAAAAGCTGCAAGATCCACAACCAAAAAATCTTGAACAGGCACATATTTTAGCCCACTCCATCAAAGGCTTAGCGGGTAATCTCTCTGCACCCCACCTCTATGATGCCGCCTACGCCCTTGAGAAAAGCATTAACGCTGGAGAACAACATCTGTGGTCCCAACAGTTAAAAGACTTAAACCATGCCATCAAAGAGATGGTCAGTAGTATTGATCAACTGGAACCAACATGGAAGAAACTCCAGATGAAATCCTCTCCCACACCGACCACGACAGAGATCAATGTTGAGCAGATTCGTGTCATCATTCTCGAATTGATCTCTTATCTACAAGAGACAAACGCAGAATCTCAGGAGATCTTTGAGAAAAAACTGCAACCTCTTCTGATGCAAGGCGATACCACCATTCAAAGAATGAACATGCTTCTAGCCGAACAGATCAATTTTTTTGATTTCTCTGAAGCAGAAGAGACCCTGATCAATATCGCACAACAGCTTAATATCCAACTGGGATCATAAAAAAAATGATGACCACAGCGCAAAAAAAAGCCACCATTTTAATCGTCGATGATGTCCCCAGCAACATCCGTCCGCTGGTCTCCTTTTTAGGAAAAAAATATGCGCTACTGATTGCCAAAAGTGGCCCTGCAGCACTAGAAACCGCATTAAACAAACCTGTTGATCTGATTCTGCTGGATATCGTCATGCCTGAGATGGATGGTTTTGAGGTGTTGGAAAAACTAAAAGCCAATCCTAAAACAGCGGATATACCGATTATTTTTCTGACCGGAAAAAATGATATTGATGATGAAGCAAAAGGCTTGTTGATGGGGGCCTCAGACTATATCTTTAAACCCGCCAATCCAACCATTGTCACCACACGGGTTGAAACCCAATTGATCTGCCATAAACACTCTTTTCTCATTGAGCAAAAAGTGCAGGAACGCACAGCACACTTAGCAGAAGAACTCAAAAAAGCCAGAGCAGAGATTGCTCAACTACGAACACAGCATCACCAAATAGATCAAAAAGACCAACCGTAGCCATTTTAATAGAGTCTGTTACACTCTTTATGATTTTATCAATTTTTTAAAATGAGTATTGAATCATGAAACAAAATCAGAAAACAGTCATCTGGGATACCATGGCCATCACCCTGATTATCGCTGGCTTCATTGAGGGTATGGCCGCCAGCTTTGCGATCTGGGCTTTCTCAGAAAATCTTCTACTCGCTATCGGTTCTGGCTTGGCTTTCTTTGTTTTTACATTTCTTCTGGTCTACTTCTCCTTCTTAGGCGTCTACATCATTGCACCGCATAAAAATCGCTTAACCTTTCTCATGCGACGCCAAGTGGTGATCTCCAGCATCAAACAGATCAAACAAGGCGAAAATAATCAACAGAGCAGTAGCATCTGGGGTAACTACACATTGGAACTCACAACCAAAATTGATAAGACAATCATCTTAAAGTTCCAAAGAAAAAGTGCCATGATTCAGTGCCAGGATGTGCTGAAGACGTTGGTTTAGTATCTGTTGATGGCTAAAAACGGTACACACTCTACAAACGTACCCACGTCGTTCTTTTCAGCAGGTTCGACAGTGATGTGGACACGTTGGCCGAGCGCGTTCAGTAGCCGAAACAGATGGTCCATTGAGAACCCTTCAAGACGACCTCTGACAAGGTTAGATAGATGGGATTGGGGAATACCAAGGATCTTTGCCGCCTGCATCTGTGTCAGTCCCCGGTCGGATAGGATCTTCCCGATCTGAATAGCAAGGTCCGCCTTCGCCATCCGTTTGTCAGCATCCTTGAAGCCAAGGTCTGCGTAGACATTACCTGTGCTAATGGTTCCCGTCATGGTTCGTTCCTCTTGTTGTCCACCCATGCCTGATGCCGCTTTCCGGCTTCCGAGTACCTGCGCTTGATTACATCAATATCTGTCTTTGGAGTTGCGATTCCCTTTTTCGACTTCTTATGAAAAGAGTGGAGCACGTACACGACTCCAGCGAACCTGACCGTATACACGGCCCTATATGTATCTCCGCTGTGGTCCTCGACCACTTCCAGTACTCCCGTTCCGCCAAACCCCTTAAGAGGTTTCGCATCGGGGTGCTTTTTCCCCACTTGTGCGTAACGCAGGGCAAAGCCCATCGTATCCATAACAGGGGCAGGAAAGGTGCGGAGACGCTTAAGGCTGTCTCCCATCCAGACAAGGGGTTTGTGATCAGGACTCATATGGGAACTATACCATATCTCAGTATAAATGAAAAAGAGTTCAGATACGAAACGATCTCCTCTGGGGATATAAGGGACTGAATCTCCCCAATCAAGAAACCGCCGTAGATCATCTTGGTACTCTTTACGCGTGCGTTTTCGTTATCATACTCTAAACATCCAAAGAACCATCGGTACATCCAGCTTAGTGGGGGACAGACTGACTGTGACCTAAGGAACGGTGCTGTATGAGAGGCATTTCCTTAAAGAAGCTGGATTTTGGAGGTGATTTCAGTCACAATAAATACGTGCTGTGAACCACTTGGACAATGTCGGTTATTCAGAGGAGAGCGCTATGACAGGATTTTTAGGATGGGTGGATGGTCTGGACTGGGGCACTCTTCTGGTGATCGCCATCTTGCTCGGGTTGGCACCCTTTCATCCGGAACCGCACCTGGTTGAGAAACTGCGCATGTTATTTCATGGCAAGCTGGTTCGCCCGCTGGACATCTTCGACCTATTCATGCACGCAACACCAATTTTGATAGTCATTCTGAAAGGGGTGCGGCAGTGGCTGCTCAAATAGATTGCCAGAAATGTGATGCGTAAGCAGACGATTGTAGAGCGTAAAAAAAACGGCCATCGCCCCATACCTTATAGGGAATATGGCCCATATTGTGGCACTTAAAGCAGCAACAGGAACCTTATTCATGAATCCATCTTTACTTCATGGCCATAATATTCTAAACATCCCGAAACCAAAGATACATCCAATCAGGAATCAGGCCATGGGCATCCAGTACCGCGAACAGTGCAATAAAGAGTATGGCGGCGATGATCAATCTGATGTGATACGCGGTTGATTCCTGTTCGTACTCTGTACCACAGTGGGGACACTTTGGCGTTCCTAAGGGGATCATCTCACCGCATTCGTTACACTTGACTGTAATTGCCATACCTTTCTTCCTTCTGTGTGTCTGAGTAATCGGTAGTCGTGTTTCACGTTCCGCTCTTCCTTAAGGTCGTTGCAAAACCTCATCCATCAATGTATTGGTAAGTGATGCCACTTCTTTCACGCTTTAGAAAGTGAACTGATTACATAGAGTGGAGTCTATCACATTTTGTTGTATCTGTTCAGACTGATTGCAAAATAGCTCAAATAATCCCATATCTTCCACATATCTCTTCACATATAAAAAAGTTTATGTATTGGATAAAATTTGCTTGAAAACAAACAGACCGGTTGGTATGATTTGTTAAAAAAGAACATTTAAACTAAAAAGAGCCCGCCGCCATGGCCACCAAAGATCCCCAACGCACCCGTAGACGTCTATTAAAATCGGCCTATGAAGAGATCTACCGTCACGGCTTTCAGGCCACGAGCTTAAATACAGTCCTAAAACGCGCCAATATGACCAAGGGCGCCCTCTATCACCACTTCCCCAATAAAAACGCCTTAGGCCATGCGGTCATCGAAGAGATGTTAAGAGAGACCTTTGAAGAGGGGTTTCTGCAATACCTTCATCAGAAAGATAACTTTATCGATGGGTTTATTCATGCCCTTGATCAAGGGATCAAAGAACGCGGCCAGGAACTCCTGAATCTGGGTTGTCCCCTCAATAACCTTGCCCAAGAGATGTCACCGCTGGATGAAACCTTTCGCACCCGTATTGAGGCCACCTTCTCCTGGGTTTTAGATCAATTTGCTAATGGTATACGTCATGATCAACAACAGGGAAAAATTAAAGCCGATGAAGATCCCAACCAGATTGCACTTTTTCTCCTCGCCGCCATGGAAGGATGTTTAGGCTTGGCTAAAAACTCGCAAAGTTTAACCATGTTTCGCTCCTGCACGCAAACACTGGCCCACTTTGTTCAAACATTAAAAGCATAGCTAAAAAGAGAATCGCACCATGAATCAAAAGCTTATACAACTCCCCTTAAAGGGTCGATGGATTATTCTGATTCTCATTCCCATCATCGTCCTTTTAGCGGCCAGTGGTGGCCGTTTTCTACGCTTCGACTCCGATTATCGGGTCTTCTTCAGCAAAGATAATCCCTACCTGCTCGCTTTTGATGAACTACAAAATACTTATACAAAAAGCGATAACGTGCTCTTTGTACTCACCCCAAAAGATGGCCAGATCTTTACACAAAAATCCTTGAGCATTGTGCAGGAACTCACCGAAAAAGCCTGGAAAATTCCCTTCTCCATCCGGGTGGATTCCATCACCAACTTTCAGCATACCGATGTCGAAGAAGATGATCTGATTGTGGCTGATCTGGTAGAAGAACCTACTAGCTTAAACGCTGAAGATCTTAAGCGGATTGAAGCCATCGCCTTAGCAGAACCCTCACTGGCAGATCAGTTGATCTCTAAAAAAAGTGATGTAACCGCGATTAATGTGACCATCCAACTGCCGGGTAAAGAGAAACATTTAGAAGTACCTAAAGTCTCCAACTATGTGCGCAAATTAAGCACAGCCATGATGGAGAAATATCCAGAGATGAATATTCGTCTCACCGGCATGGTGATTATGAACAACGCCTTTGAATCCTCCGCAAAACGGGATATGGCAACCCTGATTCCCATTATGTTTGCGGTCGTGATCATCACCTCAATATTGATGCTACGCTCCATGTGGGGCACATTGGCGACTTTTTTAGTGATTATCTTCTCCATTGCCACCGCCATGGGCATTGCAGGATGGTTAGGTATCGCCATCACCGGTCCATCCTCTTCTGCACCCACGGTAATTCTGACCATGGCGGTGGCGGACTGTATTCACCTTTTAACCACCTATCGATGGACCCACGCCAGACAAGAGGGCGATGATCGACAGAAGGCGATGTTTGAGAGTCTGCGCGTTAATCTGCAACCGGTCTTTCTCACCAGCATCACCACCGCCATGGGGTTTTTAACCATGAACTTCAGTGATGCACCCCCCTTTAATGATCTTGGCAATATTGTCGCCATCGGGGTCGTCGCCGCCTTTTTCTACTCCATCACCTTTCTACCTGCCTTTATGAGCGTGGTCCCTGCCCGTAAACCAAAAGCCACCACCCACGCCAATAAAGTGATGCAAATGTTGGCTGACTTTGTCATTCAACAACGCCGGTGGCTGCTGCCCGGCCTCGCCCTGGTTGTGGTTGCCATCTCCGCCTGGATACCCAACAATGAGTTGAACGATGAGTTTGTCAAATATTTTGATCATCGTGTCGATTTTCGGCGGGATACCGACTACACCGCCGAACGCCTCACAGGAATCTATAAGTTTGAATACTCCCTCAACGCAGGAGACAGTAATGGGATCTCTGATCCCACCTTCTTAAAAAATACCGATCGCTTTGTGCAGTGGTTACGCCAGCAACCCGAGGTCACCCATGTCAGTTCAATCACTGATACCTTTAAAAGGCTCAATAAAAATATGCATGGTGGCGATGAAGCGTGGTATAAACTGCCCGAAGCCCGTGATCTGGCCGCCCAATATCTGCTCCTCTATGAGATGTCCCTCCCCTACGGGTTGGATCTTAACAATCAGGTGAATGTGGATAAATCAAAAACACGCCTGATTGTCACCCTGAAAAATCTCTCCACCAAAGAGGTGCTCCAGATTGAATCCCGCGTCCATGACTGGATGGCGAAACATCTCCCACCAGCCATGCAGGCAAAAAGCGCAGGGCCAACAATTATGTTTGCTTATATCGGCATGAGCAACATCAACTCCATGATCACCGCCTCCCTGGCTGCTCTGGTACTGATTTCACTCACGCTGATTCTTGCCCTGCGCTCCTTGAAAATCGGATTATTAAGTCTGATTCCTAATCTGGTCCCAATGGCGATGGCCTTTGGTATCTGGGGATTTCTGGTGGGAAGAGTGGGCATTGCCAACTCGGTGGTCACCAGTATGACACTAGGCATTATCGTCGATGATACCGTACACTTTTTGAGTAAATATCTTCGTGCCCGCCGGGAGAAAGGACTCTCCAGTGCAGAGGCGGTACGCTTTGCCTTCTCCAGTGTTGGCACAGCACTCTGGGTCACAACGGTAGTTTTGGTGGCGGGGTTCTCTGTCCTTGCGCTCTCCAGCTTTAAATTAAACAGCGATATGGGCATTGTCACCGCCATTGCCATCGCCTTAGCACTCTTTATCGACTTTTTCTGGCTGCCGCCGCTGCTGATGAAATTAGAGGAGAAGAAACAATGATCAAACGCTATGTTATCATCCAGATCGCACTGCTGGCGATCTTTATCCTGCCCACACTGGCTCAAGCAGAAGATCCGGTGGCCAAAGCCAACGCCATTGTCCGTGAAGCCGACCAACGGGACGCTGGATTTGGCGATATCACGGCAAATATGGATATGATCCTACGCAACCGTCATGGCGACAGCAGTGAACGCTTTTTACGCATGCGTATCCTTGAAGTCCACGACGATGGCGATAAGAGCCTCTCCATCTTTGATAAGCCCCGTGATGTGAAAGGCACCGCCATGCTCACCCACTCTCATCCCACAAAACCGGATGATCAATGGATGTATCTGCCCGCACTTAAAAGGGTTAAACGCATCTCCTCAAGAAATAAGTCCGGCCCCTTTATGGGCAGTGAGTTTGCTTTCGAGGATCTTGGCTCCCAGGAGATCGGTAAATATACCTACCGTTGGCTGAAAGATGAACCTTTAAATGGCCGCGACTGTTTTGTGATCGAGCGCAAACCTGCCTATAAATACTCCGGCTACACCAAACAGATTGTCTGGCTGGATAAAACGATGTATCAGCCACTCAAAGTAGACTACTATGATCGTAAGAGCGATCTATTAAAAACCCAGACCTTCCACGGTTATAATCAATATCTCAACCGTTACTGGCGCCCCGATAAAATGGCGATGATCAACCATCAAACCAATAAGAGCACCGATCTTAAGTGGAGCAAATATAAGTTTAAAACCGGTTTAAAAAATCGCGACTTTAATAAAAACAGCCTGAAACGTGCACGATGAACAGCAACCCAAAGCAAAAACAGGCGCGGCCCAGACCAGGCCGCCTGCTTACCTGTTTACTCATCATCCCGCTCCTGTTCTGCCTCCCCGCGATCGCTGAAGAGCGTGCAGGAGAGTGGTCGGGTTATCTTGCGATGGAGACACGACTGTTTCCTGACCAGGGATTATGGCGTGATCAAAAATCCCATAGTTTGGGCTTAACCTTCCAGCCTGAATATTATAAAGCCTGGGATAATACGCAGCAGAGTTTAACCCTGATTCCCTTTATCCGTCTGGATGCCAGCGATAACAAGCGCACCCATATTGATCTTCGTGAACTCACCTGGCTTAAAGTGGGCGATGACTGGGAGTTGCGTGCCGGTGTGCAGCGACTCTTCTGGGGTGTAACCGAATCCCGTCATCTGGTGGATATTATCAATCAGACCGATATTTTAGAAGGTTTGGATGGCGAAGATAAGCTGGGCCAACCCATGATTCACTTGAGTTTAATTCGTGACTGGGGAACGGTTGATTTTCTCTGGATGCCTCTGTTTCGTCCAAGAGCCCACCCAGGATTGCACAGCCGCTGGCGTCCGGCTCTGGCTGTCGATGATCAAAGGCGCCGCTTTGAGAGTGCTGCGGGACGTCACCATCAAGATTTTGCCATCCGCTGGAGCCACACCTTAGATCGCTGGGATATCGGCCTCTCCCACTTTTATGGTACCAACCGACAACCGCGCTACCAGACACTACAAGATAGTGAAGGAAATCCCTATTTAGCACCCTACTACGAAATTATTCATCAAACCGGTATGGATCTGCAAGCGACACTGGAGTCATGGATCTTCAAGCTGGAGATGATCCGCCAGGAAGAGAATACCGATGAGACCCATATTGAGCTGGTCGGTGGTTTTGAGTATACCTTTGTGGGTGTCTTTGAAAGTGATGCCGATATCGGCTTGATCACAGAGTATCTCTTCGATGATCGTGGGAAAAGTGCACCCCATATTTTTAATAATGACCTGATGATTGGGCTACGCCTCACCCTCAATGATGCCCAGAGCACCTCACTCCTCCTTGGTGCAGCCATCGATCTCGATACGCAATCGACAATCTGGAGTATTGAGGCGGAACGTCGCTTAGGAGACCACTATAAGCTCACCCTTGAGGGCCGTGCACTCACCAACCTTGCCAAAACCGATCCTTTCTACGCCATGCGTCGAGATCATATGTTTCAGCTTGAACTGGCCCGCTACTTTTAATCTTACTGCACGGAACTTTTTCCAATTACACAACTTTTCAGGTCACTGTTTTACCCCCCTTTTCCAACATAAAATTGTCCCGAAGTTGACCTTCATGATATAATATGATTTAAGCGCTTGATGAAAAAATAATCTCCTTCAATCGGCTCATATCAAAATATCGGGGAGATGGTCATGGAAAAAATGTTTTCCTCGTTGGTTACAATACGAACCATTCTATTTTTTGTCATTACATTCATTTTGCATCCAGCATTGGCAATGACTGACAAGAACCAGAAAACGGTCCACTTCTCCGTATCTCGCCTTGGATACCCACATCTTGACCCCCATCGCGTCCAGGGCGACCTTGAGCTTCATCTTAATGTTAATCTTTTTGAAGGATTGATGAAACTGGATCCAGCCAGCGGTGAATTGATTCCAGCTTTAGCAACCCATTTTCAATGGATTTCACCAACAATCATCGAATTTGATCTGCGCCCTGGAGTGACCTTCCATAATGGAGAGCCCTTTAATGCAGAAGCGGTCAAATTTTCCTTTGAGCGTATGGCCGCTGTCACCGATGGTTTCAACTGGATCCAGGCCATCATCCCTGAATTTGAACGCGTTGAGATCATCTCGCCTCTAAAAGTACGCATCCACTTCCGCCATCATAACTCTATTTTTCTCATCTCAAGTCGCTTTTTCATTATTCTTCCCCCAGTCCTCTTAAAAACCAAGGGCACGCAGTTTTTCCGTGAACATCCCGTCGGTACCGGTCCATTTGCCTTCAAAAGGATCGTCCACAAGCCCAATGGCGAAACCGCCATCCACTTAGAGCGCAATCAACGCTACTGGGATCCTCAGATACCAAAACTAGATCATCTCATTTTTCACTTTGGCATCGATCAAAAACAGAGTCTTAAGCGGCTTATCTCTGGAGAACTCGATGCCATCGCGGATCTACCCATTAGGCGCCTTTTAGAGGCGCGCAAGGCAGGACTTAAAACTCCAGCCAAAGGACAAGGGTTGATCAGTTGGCTCTATTTCAACCTCACACGCCACAAGGAGGGAAGCCCTGTCTGGTCACCTGAAGTCCGCCATGCCATCGCCCATGCCATTGATTATCAGCGTATTTTAAAAGTTGTCTACCACAATCGCGCCACCATCAACCAACAGTGGGCCTTTCCTGGACTACCGGGCCATGTCAATAATCTACCCAACTATTCCTATGATCTAAACAGAGCCAGAAAGTTATTAACCAAAGCCGGATATCCAAATGGTTTTAAACTCAATATGTATTGCGATGATGTCTCCCTTGATGAGGCCAAGATTATCAAAGGAAGCCTGGCAAAGTTAAATATTGAGGTTCACATTGACATATTGGACGAAGCCACCAACAACTGTATTCTGACTTCACGCCGCCAACCCAATTCACCTTGTCATAACCGGCTCAAATACTACGATATGATGATGGGTGATTTTGGATGGGGACTACCGCACAACTATGTTTCGCACTTGCACACCTTTTCTCTTAACTCCTTTGCTTCGATGGTCGCCGACCACTATCCCGACGCCAAACGCACCATCACCATGTTCAAAGCAGCCAAACGCGCCTTTGGAAAAACAAAAGCGACCGCCAAGTGGGAAGAGATCACCGCTTACGAACATCGACGTCTCGGCCTGTTAGGCATCGTTTTAAAAAACACCTATTTTGCAACCCGTCCAGATCTGGAATGGTCGGTTTTTGGCGCCTACGATTTCTCTCATGCCCACGATCGTCCATCATTGATACCACCCCACATTTCACCCACACCCGATCAAACAGTAAGATCTCAGTGATGGTATTGATCATAGACTGCACACTCTATAACGGTTGAAACGATGAAAATTATCCGTCATTTTCATCTTGCCACGATACCACCTATTGTTGTGGCCATTGTGATGCTGGCAATCGTTAGCTGGTTCCAGTTTCAGGAACGGAAAAATGAATTTCTACAGAAAAATCAAGCCAGAAACATTGAAACACTCCTAAATATTGGCTTCAATCCAATATTTATCTCCTATTTTGATAATATTCAATATCAACTGGAACGCGAATCACAACTCGATCTTGAATCGATCAGACGGATGTTTCAACATCTGCTTGATATCTCCAAACGGTATGAAACCAATCTACGCCATATTAGCCTGCATAATGTTGCATTCAAACAGATTATCGCAATCAATGATTCACACAATCCTGCCCCCATAAAAGATGTTTTTACCTTGCCAAATATCAACCAGGAACTCATCTCCATCGTCAATCCCCCATATCACCATTTAGCACTGACTCTGAATGAAGGAGAAAACAGACCAATACGTGGCTATCTTCATATCATCTTTGAACTGCCCATCAAGCACATCGAAAAACGAGAATTTGCCTTTTTTCTTCGTAATCTTATTTTGTTATTAGTTGCCCTGTTTGTGATCATCATCCTGGTTTTTTTTGGCAGTCGGCGGGTTGCACAACCAATTCAAGCATTAGCCAAACAGGCCGATGCGGTCAAAGAATATCCCGATCGAACAGAAAATTTTCTCTATCCACAACATGTTGATGAAGTCCGCGCCTTGGGTGAAGCCCTCAATGGACTGTTAAGGGCGGTAAAAAATAAGCGTAATGAGACGCAGAAAGCCTATGATTCTCTTGCAGAGAGCCAACGCTATAATAGAACACTGTTTGAAAACTCACCTGTTGGACTGGCATTATGCCGTATGGATGGTTCGCTAATCGATATCAACCCGGCCTATGCACAAATTATCGGTCGCTCGATTGAGGAAACCAAACAGATGACCTATTGGCAGATCACCCCAGATTGTTATGCGGATCAGGAAGCCCAACAACTCAACTCTTTAGAAAAACATGGTCGCTACGGACCTTATGAGAAGCAGTACATTCATAAGAGTGGCGCTTTGGTGCCGGTACGCCTACAAGGACTTATTCTTGAGCGCAACCATGAGCGTTTTATATTATCCAGTGTAGAGAATATCAGTGATCGTCGTGCCATTGAAGAAGCCACTTTAGCCAAAGAAAAAGCAGAAGCAGCCAACTCAGCCAAAAGCACTTTCTTAGCCATGATGTCTCACGAAATTCGCACACCGATGAATGCCATTCTAGGTATGGGCGAACTGCTCATGGATACACAGTTAACCCAGACACAACAGGGGTATGTGGAGACCCTGAACCGCTCTGGAAAAGTGCTGTTAATCCTCATTAATGATATTCTCGATCTCTCAAAGATTGAAGCCGGTCACCTAAAGCTAGAACAGGCAGTTTTCAATCTTCGACAAGCCATTGAAGAGGTTATGGAACTCTTCAGATTGACAGCGCACAACAAAAATATCCAACTCAAATATCAAATCAGACAAGATCTACCTGATTGGATCATTGGAGACTCAACACGCTTACGTCAGGTACTCATGAATCTGATCGGTAATGCAATCAAATTTACCAAAAAAGGCCAAGTCATAATCACCGTAAAACAGACCGAAAACGCTCAAATCCTTTTCAAAATTCAGGATACAGGTGTTGGTATTGAGCCTCAGAAACAAAAAGATATTTTTCAACCATTCACGCAAGCAGATACCTCCATCACACGCCAATATGGCGGTAGTGGATTGGGATTGACAATTTCTCAACATCTGGTGGCTTTGATGGGCGGCAACATGGGGTTAAAAAGTGTCGTTGGTCAAGGGAGTACGTTCACCTTCACAATTCCTGCCACATCAACAAAGCCACCTAAAAAATCAGAGATAGCAAATGACATTGAGCAATCAGCGACCACTTCCTCTACCCATACCAGCCCTGCATTCAAGATTCTGCTGGTCGATGATGCGAGAGATAACCGATTGCTGATCAAGGCCTTTCTAAAGAGAACCCCTTATAGAATAATCATGGCTGAAAATGGCGCTGAGGCTGTCAATATATTCCAAAATAATCACTTCGACCTGGTTTTAATGGACATACAGATGCCCATTATGGATGGATATGAAGCGACCAAAGCGATTCGTGTCTGGGAAAAAACAGCAGAACTTCAGCGCACGCCTGTTTTGGCTCTGACAGCACACGCCTTGAATGAGGAATCTGCAAAAATAATGGCCGCAGGATGCGACATGCATTTAACCAAACCAATCACAAAAAAAAGACTTCTCAGCGTGATTAAACAATTTAGCTCAATGTCATGAAGATCCATTGCTGTTGCCATATTTTATACGTCCATCATCGTGATACGCTGCTTCGCTTCTGTTTTAAAGCGGGATAGCTCCTGATTAAGATGAGCGGCGGCATTCTGAAGCTGCTCTGCTCTTTTTTGTACCGTATCGGAGAATGAAGAGATCTCATCCGAAGAGTGATCCACCACCTGAATGGCTTGAGAGATCTGTTGTGAAGAGTTGGTTGCCAAATCCATCTTCTCCACAATATGGCTATTCCCCTCAAAGGCATCGGTCACCCGGGAAGCCATCTCACCCACCTTCTCTGAGGCGGCACCCACACTCTGGGTCACCTCCGTAATGCCCATGGAGAGTTCACCCATATTCCGTGCCACATCGGATATCCCTTGTGTGGATTCTGAAACCCGTTGACGCACCTGCGCCATCTCGTCCGTCACGGTGGTCAATGTTTTGGAGATGGTCTCCACCGAGTGAAACTGCTCATCCACAGCAAACGCGATATCATCATTGGCATGGCGCATCTTTTCAATCATCGCACTCATATGATTGACATTCTCATCCACACTATCCGTATGAACCTGAATATCATCAATTTTCTTAGAGATCATATGGGTCGCTTCTGAGGTTTGCCGTGCCAGATCTTTGACCTCATTGGCAACCACCGCAAAGCCCTTACCCGCTTCCCCAGCACCCGCAGCTTCAATCGATGCATTGAGTGCCAACATATTGGTCTGATCCGCAATATCATTGATCACCTCAACCACTTCACCAATATCCTTGGCGGATACCATCAATTTTTTCATCACCTCTGAGTTATCCGATGCATGTTGCACAGCCTGTTCAGAATTCTCCTTTGCCGTATCACATTTCTTTTGTACGTCTACTAAAGAGTGGCTCATCTGATTGACCTCTTTGGCCACATGGCTAACATTCTCATTGGTTCTTTGCGCTGCCTCCTGCACCTGTACCATATGGCTGTTCACCTGCTCTGATGTGGAAGCCACCACCGTTAAATTGGTACTGGCCTGTTCGGCCGCCGCTGAGATTGTATGCATATTGCTACTGGTTTCATCGGAGTGTTGGGCGATCACCTTCATCCCTGCATTGGAGTCTTCTGCCGTTTTAGAGACGGTCACCATCTGTTGGCTCATAAGGTCGGCTTCATTAGAGACCTGCTGCATCTTCTCTTTCATGTGAGAGATCTGTACTAACATCTGTTTGGCCACTTCTAAAAGCTGACCGGTAGATTGATCCAGCGTTTTACCCACATTTTGAGACTCATAGACAATCGATCTGATCTGCTCAATAAAGTGATTGAACTGCAAGGCCATAGAGCCCAGTTCATCGCGATTCTTCACCTCAATACGCTGCGTTAAATCGGCCTCTCCCTGAGTCAGTTGTTTGAGCGCTCTGGTGACATGCGCAATCGATTTTAAGATCTGTCTGGAGAGAAACAGGAGCACAAGAATCCCCAGAGCGGATGCTGCAATTGTCGCTGTCAATGCGGTATTGGCAGCGGTTGTTGCGGTTTTCTCTAGCTTATGACGCAACTGTGCCATCTCCTGATTCAGCTGATCCACAAAGGCATTGGTCAATTTTTGTACTTGATCACGATTATGCATCATCTTCTCTTTTTTAACTTTGATAATATCATTCTGTTTTGTCAGATTCATAAACAGCTTCTCATAGGCATTCAGACGTCCTAAAATAATCCCCTTTCTCTCCGCACTGATTGCCGAATCCTCTGTTTCATGACGCATCTCTTTGACCACGCTCTGCAAACGTGTGACATATTTTCCTAAAAGACGTTGCATATAGTCTTTCTCATGACGCCGCATCATCAGGTAGTCACGCCAGGCATTCGGAATATGATGATGCTGCAACCACTTCTCAACACGCCTCGCCATTTTATCGCTTGTCTTATAAGCATCAGTCCGCCACTGTGCATCTGGCAACGTTCTTCTCTCTGTAACATAGAGAAAAAAGCTTTTATGGTACTGTTTTATCAATGTTAAGATTTCCTTCTTCTCCTTTTCAGGCAGATAGGTATCTTCTATGGCATGCGTAAAATGATCATATAGACGCTGAAACTCCTGAAAAAAGCGTTCACGGTTACGCATAGAGAAGCGCTTATCTTGAATACGCATACGACTGAAGAGAATACGTATTTCAGCGGCATCCACCTCTTTGATCACCGCTTCAGCGGTATGGCTTGCTTTTCTCAAGGCACCATGCAATCCAGATTTATGATCCAACCCTTTAATTTTCCATGCTTCGATCATGTCATTGAACTGGATAAGATAATCATTGACCCGATTCAACATCTCCTTAGAACGTTGCAGTCCTTCTGTTTCGTTATGCTTCTGTTGCAACTGGATCACTGTTTGCAGATATCCTTTGATCTTGGCAAGCTTTTCCCGAATCACTTGTGGTTCTCTTAAGTGATCCTCCCAGTGTCCCGCCTCCAGCATCAGTGCGCGTACTTTATAAGCGATCTCCATCTCAAAGACATCATGATCCAACATCTCCTGATAGCCATCAGAAATCTCCCCAAGCACCCGATAACTGTAAAGACTCATACTCAATGTAAGAAACGACATAAAGATCAAGGCAATAATAAGCTTCTGCTTAATTGTCATATTTCTCATGCGATGCATCGAAAAGATTCCTTTTATTACTTGTATAACAAATCCTTACGCCATAATGAAAACAACAGACGTAAAAACAGAGCCTTTCATAAAATTTTTTTCAGAGGTGAACGTAAATATTCACCTCTGAAAACAGGAGACTCTTGGAATTATTCTAGCATAGTCCGATCAGGAAAATCAATCGATCTCGTCGATATCCACACCAAAGGTAATCGCACCAATAACAGTACCATTATCTTTTACAGGAACGGAGACCTGCACCTGATAGGCTTGCGTACTCTCATCAAACGCCACTTTTCCTGTATGAACAGCGCCCAGACCATTTTGATAGGATTGAACAAACTTGGCCTCATCGCCCTGCCAATAATCGGAGGTTTTATCGGTCATGCAAACATTCTCCCCCTGATTTCCCATCACAAAAATTTCTGAGAACAACCCCTCACGTACTTGAATGGTTTTCAGACGTTGACCACAAGGTGAGATAATCATACCACGCATGGCCTGACTAAGACCGGGTTCGGCACGCCAAGCCGCATCCATCGCTTTAATCATATCTAAGGAGAGATTCTTTGCATTATGCGCCACAACCGCTTTCACCAATATGGCGTCTGAGCCAAGCGGAACAAGCTTCTCCTGAGCAATCTTATGAATCACTTCGGGAACCTCAGAAGCCTGTGCATCTGTGAACATCGCCATACACAAAACAATAACCCAGAAAGTGGGCCTTTTTAAAGAGAATTGCATCAGTTTTACTCCAAAAAAAGTAATGTTATTGTTTATAAGACGCATTATCAATTAGAGCGCAAACAAAATAAACACACATAATATGCTTATAAGTGCACCAAATTGATATGTAACACTACACACTCTATAATAATACCATGATAGATTCTCGATGTCTCGAAGAAATTCCTAAAAAAATCGCCGTCCTCACAACCAAACTCTAGCCCAATGATCAATAATTAGCTATCCTCATCTTCTTAAACATTAAACAGTCCCCAACACATGGAACACAGATCCATGTTACTTATAAAAAGAGGCTTTTATCCAATGAGCGAACAATCATTGCTTCGCCAGATTCACGATCTGGAGAAAAAAATCGCACAACAGGAACAACAGATTTTAGCCTTACGTTTTGATGCAATGAAAGTCTGCCCAAAATGTCATGGCCATAACTGGAAAATGATGATGAATGATCAAGAGACGCAAGCGTTTCACTGTACGGATTGTAACTTTGAAATCAGCCGTCCTCTCACCTAAAAGGAACTTATCGTTATGATTAAATATGGAATCCCTTTTGCTGCACTCAATGGCTTTATGGCTGTTGGCATGGGCGCTTACAGTCAACATGTTTTAGAGAATCTTCCCGCCAAAGCGGCCGCCACACTACAGACCTCCATGGCCTATCAGATCTATCACGCCTTAGCGCTGCTGTTGGTGATTCTCTTTCTACAGTTCTGGCCAAAAAACAAGTGGCTCACCTGGAGTGCCAATGCATTTATGATCGGTATCACACTTTTTTCAGGCAGTCTCTATCTGATGGTGTTAGAGGGGAGTCGGAGTTGGGGCGCAATCACACCTTTTGGCGGATTTGGCTTGCTAGGAGGCTGGCTGCTTCTGGCCTGGGCGGGATGGCAACAACATAAAGAGATCAAACAATCTTAAAAACGGTTTCACATCGCTCACTAAAATCTAACACAATCGCCTGACAAGGGATACAATCACCATAAACAGGGGAAAAATATGAGGGCTCAATCTGCCATGCCACCGATTGGTTATGCGCCACCTCAAGGGTTACGCCCTGACATTTTAACTGTAATCTATTCTCTGTCAGCTTAAAAATCTGCACTGCGGGTGCCAGATGAAAGCGCAATTTTTTTTCACCACTGGCCTCGCAGTGATCTTTCACAAACAGGCGATCATTTTCCCAAAAGATCTCACGCCGATAAGGAAAACCAAAGCCTCTATGCTCACCCACAAAACGTTGCTTTATCGCCTGAACAACATGGCCTTGGCTTCGATCCATCATAAAAAAAAGCCCCTCTTCCCCCTCCAACCAGAAGTTAGGCTCCCACTGCTGCATACTTAAGGTATTGTGCATCTGTGCCGAACGGAATCGGTTGCGCTCCTGAGGCAACGCAGTATAGAGAAAACTGCCTGGATCTTGAATAAACGTCACTCCATCCACCGCCATCTCCATGGAGAGTTGATCGTTGTGGGCATGTCCACCATTGCCGTGCACAGAAAGAATACCACAACGTACAGAGAACCAGAATCGGCCCGGCTGATGCATGGAGAGACCAAACGCAGGATAGTTGGCAAAACCCGACCATCGTGTCTGATGCTGTTCAGGTAGCGAGGCACCTTTTTTCTGTGCCATACGACCAATAACCAGCGCCTCTAATCGTGCTTTGGCAGAGCGCTGATTTAAAAAATCCCAATCCCCAATCAACTCTGCAATCGCACCTAAAAGATGATCATAATCATTCAGATCTTCATGAATCTCCTGCGACCGACCTTTCGGCCTAACCAATTTTGGAAACAGTTTCAAAAAACGACCACTGTCATTATCACCAATCTGGGGTGCAGAGCCATCGGGTCTTAAGATATCGTGTGCAAAATGCGCCATCCCCGCCAGACGCTCAAAAAACCAGGGGGGCAATGGTGACTGTTGCTGTCTGTTTCCAGGTACTGGATAAAAACGGAGAGGATTTGGATTCAGTCTAGGACGATAAGGCCAGCGCCATAACAGGCGTCTGTTTTGCAATACGCTTTTTTTCTCTTCAGATAAAGAGAGAACCCGTGCCGCACAATAGACCACAATCTCTGAAGAGAAACGGTGGTACGCCGTTGAATCTTCAAAGTTACTGCCCTCACTGAAAAACTGCCGTTCTGTCTCCACCAACAACTCTTGCACCGCAAAAGCCAACCAGTGATTAATCTCGTTTGTTGGGGGGAGATAAGCGGCAATAAAAAGAAGTCCTGCGATATCAGAGAGGTAGTGATTACCCCGATGATAATACCACTCCAGATTTTCTAAAATATGACGGCCATGTTGATAGAGTGCACGCCGAAACAGCGCCATAAATGAATCATCAAATGAAGCACCTGCGCTAACGAAGAGATCATAGGCAACCAACCAGTTGACCACACGCAACCCTGTCTCCATAGCGGAACGATTGTTCACGCCGAATCGAGGTGGATTTGCTGCAATAAAATCAAGAATCTGATCCTGAAATTCCAACCGATATTTTTCTGCCGCATCCGATTGCTTATCTTCCTCCTGAGCTAAAATATAGCCCCAAGCCAGCCAGACCAGATGCTGCATTCTGGCAAGCTCCCAAGGCACTTTGATATCCACCCCCAATCTATGCCCATGAGAAATCTTATGAAACCAACATTTTGCTGGCCAACGATAGCCTGATTTAAAATCGACATGCCAATGAATGGGCGAATAGCTTTTTGAGATCTGCTGACGGATCTTTTCCGATTCTGCTCTGTTTGCAGCATTCACTTCTAAGATCTGTTGATCGTCTTTCTGTTCCTGATAACAGAACCCCGCCGTTCCCCGCGCTTGCAAACCAGGAGTCACTTTGATCCATGAGGAGCCTAAAAGATTAAACTCTCTCTTAAAAACCTTTTCTGTAAGAAAATGGATTGTTTTTCTCACAGAGAGCAACTCTTTTGCCGTAACAGAAACACCGGTAACATGAAGATCCCCTTCAGGCACACCACGCCAACAATATGAAGAGAAGAGATAGTCGTGCAAAAAAAGCATGTTCAGGCGCGCTTTCCGTTTCAACAATCGCCAGACCTTACCAATAATTGTCCGAAATCCCTGCTCCTGAACAAGTGTACGTATATAGTGTATCTTACGAAAACGTATCATTTCTATAGGCCGGTAAACTCAATATTTTAAAGTTTCTAAAAATCAATCTATTACAATAATTACATTAAAAGAAAGTGTGATAAATCCATGCAAAATCACACCTCTTACGCTATTTTATTATACCTCTACTCGCTTATGCATGACAACGCATAGAAAAAAATTGCCGCCGCCGTCGCCACATTTAGGGAGTCCACCTGATTATGCATCGGTAGCGCCACCGATAAAGCGCAGCGTTCAAGCCAGATTTTCTTCAGACCAGAGAATTCATTGCCCAGGACAACCGCCCACCCCATCGAGCTCTCCTGCTGAATGTGGTTCTGGATATCCGAAAGCGGTAGCGCATGCGAATCCAGATGAGCCGCAAGAACCATGATATGGTGTCTATTTAAGAGATCAATCATCTCTATGATATTGTCTGTGCGTACCCATGGAAAGTCAAATATCGCCCCCATGGATGCACGTATCGCCTGACGATGAAAAGGATCAGCCGATGAGGGCCCAAGAATTAAACCTGTCACACCCAATCCGGCGGCCGACCGAACAATCGCCCCCACATTGCGCGGTGTTGTAGTATTGGGTAAAACAGCCAAAATAATCGGTTTCTCTACGGAAGCCTTCGATAAGAGATCCATCGGTTGCCTTATCTTTGGCCGTTCAACAAGCGCATAGATGCCACTTTTATAACCCCTGAGAATCCCCTGATTAAAGACCGCTTCTGGCATGCAGTAGATTGGCACATCTTGCGGAAGTGGCGATGAAAACCGCGCCAATTGCTTATCGGTGATAAAAATAGTGACAATGTTCAACGCACTCCGAAGGAGGCGCTGCATAATCAATACGCCCTCCACAATAAAGTGCGTTTTTAATCGCTGCTCTGGCTTACCAATCAGATAGTGAAAGGGTGTTAATGCAGGAATCTTCCAATGTGGGGCTTCAATAATATCCATGATCATTGATTAAACAGGAAAAAAGATAATTGCCAACCGGGGTTGATCCAGAGACAATATAAAAAAGACAGGCTTCGGTCTGTTTTGCTAAACTGTGATCTATACTTTAAACATCCAAAGACCATGGCCGATATTCTGCTCACCACCCTCAATGCCCGCTACCACCATACTGCCTTTGGTTTACGCTATCTTCATGCCAACCTCGGCACACTGCAAAACAGAGCCAAAATTATTGAGTTTGACCTTCAGATTCCACCTCAAGAGATGGTTGAGCAACTTCTTAATTTAGAACCAAAAATTATTGGCATCGGTGTCTATATCTGGAACAGCCAACAGATATACAGTCTGGTTTCTCTGCTCAAAAAAATTGCACCAGACGTTTTTATCCTCTTAGGTGGACCTGAAATCAGTTATGAAACCACACAGCAACCTTTAAGCAAGATTGTGGATTATATCATTGCAGGAGAAGGAGAAATATTATTCAGAACACTCTGTCAACAGATTCTTGACGATCAACCACCGATTGAAACGTTTCTTTCTGCATCCCCACCACCACTACAACAGCTTACTCTCCCCTATGATCTCTATACCGATCAAGATATCCAACAGAGAACGCTCTATATCGAAACCTCAAGGGGTTGCCCTTTTCACTGCGAATTTTGTCTCTCCTCTCTGGATACCGAGGTACGCCGTTTTCCTCTGCCCCCCTTTTTTCAAGCGATGAAACAATTAATTCAACGGGGTGCAAGACAGTTTAAGTTTGTGGATCGTACCTTCAATCTCCACTTACAGCATAGCATACAGATCCTTGACTTTTTTGAACAACAGATGCGAAAGCACACGCTTTTTCTTCATATGGAATTTATTCCAGACCGCTTACCGCATCAACTAAAAGAACGGATACTACGTTTTCCAAAGGAGAGCCTACAACTTGAAATTGGTATTCAAACGTTTAATCAGGCGGTCTTAAAGCGGATTGGCCGTTCAAGGGACGACCAGACCAGCGAAAAAAATCTACGCTGGCTTATCCAAAACACGGATATCCATCTTCATACAGACCTTATTATCGGTCTTCCCGGAGAATCCCTTGAGCGCATTGCTGAAAGTTTTAATCGTCTTTTTAAACTCCGTCCCCATGAGATACAGGTGGGTATTCTAAAACGTCTTCGTGGAACACCGATCATTCGTCATGATGATACCTTTCAGATGATCTACAATCCTGAGCCTCCCTATGATCTGCTCGCTAATCGTGATCTTCCATTCCACCAGATGCAAAAATTAAAGCGCTTTGCCCGCTACTGGGATTTGATTGGTAATTCAGGCCGTTTCAACCATACGCTGGATTATCTATACCACCACTCTTCACCCTTTCACAGCTTCTTAAGTTTAAGCAACTGGCTCTATCAGACAACCCACCAGACCCACAAGTTTGCCCTGTTTCGCCTCTTTGGTTTAGTTGAACAAGGTTTAATCCACCACCATCCCCAGGATCAAAAGATCATCAAAGAAGCCATGATTAAAGATCGAACCCATCATGAGGCCTTGAACAAAAAGAGAAAACAAAAAAATACGACACCCAAAAGACAGAAACGCCACATCCCATTAAACACGCTTTAGGAATCGATCATGACCACACGTGCCATTCTCCATACAGCGCCAATCTCCTGCACATGGCATAGTAAAAAAAGAGGCCAATCCACAAGACAAACGCCCTCTTCAATCGTTTTTCACCCCTTCAGCAATCTCCTACGCTTGGGTCTCTCCTCCATTCTGCTCACCGTCACCGCAGAAACCTACCCCTGCTATCAGAAGGCGTTTAAACAAGGAGAAGAGTGGAATATTCCACTACACTATGCCCTCCTTCCTAAAGCCGATAACTTAGCTGAAGCCTTGAGACTCAGCGAATCTTTTCTTGGCTTTACACCACTGTTATTGATGCCCGCCCACATCTTTTTTTTAGAACAGGGAGAGCATATTGTACAGCAACAGTTAAAGAGAAATAGAAAAAAAGCGCTGATCTTTGCACCCTCTGAAGAGGCCTTTCAACAGACGCTCCAGCCCAATACAAAAAAGCCCTTCTCATGGCCTATCCTCTTCGATGATACCCTGATTCATCGATTCCAAAAGCTCTCTGAGATTAAAGAAGATTGGTCTCTTATTGATCTTTTAGAGGATTATCGTAAAGAGGAACGTCTCTCGCTTATTTTATGTAAAAATGAGCTACAGCAATTAGAGATCACATCGTGATCTCTAACCAAGCCATGCAACCTTATTGCATCTTTAACCCCTCTACTCCACCGTCACACTTTTTGCCAGGTTGCGTGGCTGATCCACATCCGTACCCTTTAAAACCGCAATATGATAGGCCAATAACTGGAGCGGAACCACATAGAGCAGCGGTGAGAGATAACCCTGACAAGGCACCATGGAGATATGAAAATCACCAATTGAAGAAGCCCCTTCATCCTCCTCAGGAGAGATCACAACCACCCGTCCACCACGCGCTTTCACCTCTTCTAAGTTACTGATCACCTTCTCAATCAATCGATCTTTCGGTGCCACTACCACCACCGGGAGATCTTCATCAATCAGCGCGATGGGTCCATGTTTCATCTCACCGGCTGCATAACCTTCCGCATGAATATAGGAGATCTCCTTGAGTTTTAAAGCGCCCTCAAGTGCAATCGGAAAACAGCCTCCACGTCCTAAGAAGAGAAAGCCATTCGCATTCATCAACTCACCAGCAATTTTATAGATCGCCTGATCACGCTCTAACACCTGTTTAATCCATCCCGGTGCCATCAACCACTCACCAACAATCGCCTCCTCCTCTGAAACAGAGAGACGTTGATGCGCCTTAGCCAGAGCCAAAGAGAACATGGAGAGCACAACCAACTGTGTTGTAAACGCTTTGGTTGAGGCGACACCAATCTCTGGTCCTGCTTTGGTATAGAGCACCGCATCCGCTTCACGGGCAATGGTGGATTCAGGCACATTCACAATACCTAAGGTTTTCTCTCCCTGCGCTTTAGAAAAACGTAAGGCGGCTAAAGTATCCGCCGTCTCACCACTCTGAGAGATCACAATGGTTAAATTATTGGGTAGGGAGGGGGGATTTCGATAACGAAACTCAGAGGCGATATCCACCATCACCGGAATCTTTGCAAACCGTTCAATCCAATATTTACCCACCATGCCCGCATGCCAGGATGTCCCACACGCCACAATGGTGATCGATTGAATGCGCGCCAGATCCACACCCATATCTTGATCCTGCAAAACAACCCGCTGTTTTTCACGATCTACCAGACCACGTAATGTCTCAAAAATCACCGTGGGCTGCTCAAAGATCTCTTTCTGCATAAAGTGGCGATAAGGCCCTTTATCAGTAAGATCCGCACTCACCTGGGAGATCTTTACAGGACGATCAATCGGTTGACCCTCCAGATCCGAGAGAATCACCTCCTCCCGGGAGAGTACCGCCATATCATTATCCTGTAGATAGATCATCTGACGTGTGTAGGGCACTAAAGGGGTGGCATCCGATCCGATAAAGTTTTCCCCTTCACCCACACCCACAATCAGAGGACTCCCTCGCCTGGCAGCAACCAAAAGATTTGCCTCCTGACGAAACAGAACCCCCAGAGCAAAAGCGCCTTCCAGTTGTTTCACTGCGGCCCGCACAGAAGCCACAGGTTCTAAGCCCTCATTTAATGCTTTCTCGATTAAATGTGGAATCACCTCGGTATCGGTCTCTGATGAAAAAGAGGCGCCCTCCTGAATCAGTTTTTCACGCAACTCCTGATAATTTTCAATAATGCCATTATGAACCACCACCACATTTGCAGAGCGATGTGGATGCGCATTCTCCCTTGTCGGTGCACCATGGGTCGCCCAACGGGTGTGGCCAATCCCCACAAATCCTGTCACTGGCTGCTGTTGCAGTCGCTTCTCCAGTTGTTTAAGCTTCCCTGTCGCCCGTAACAGTTTAAAATCATTCTGATAGACCACCGCAATACCAGCAGAATCATAGCCACGGTACTCCAAGCGGCGCAACCCTTCAATGAGTACGGGCGTTGCATTACGCTCACCAATTACACCAACGATGCCACACATAAAACACGCTCCATTCCACAAATCACTGTTTTCGCTTTTTCCAGTTTGCCACATGACGCTGTTTTACACGTGAAAGCGCCAACGCCTCTTCGGGTACATCTTTAACAATGGTGGAGCCCGCACCAATCACCGCACCCGCGCCCACCTCAACCGGTGCAACCAACTGGGTATCCGAACCGATAAATGCCCCATCACCAATAATGGTCTGATGTTTATTTTTACCATCGTAGTTACAGGTGATCGTACCCGCACCCACATTCACTCCCGCGCCAATCTGACTGTCACCAATATAGGTAAGATGATTCACCTTGGAACCCAAACCAATATTTGCTTTTTTTACCTCACAAAAGTTACCCACTTTTGCACCCGACTCCAGCGTGGCTAAAGGACGTAACCGCGTAAAAGGCCCGACAGGATTGTCACCTTTTAAACTTGCACCCTCAATATGGGTGAATGGAAGAATCTGACACGCATCACCAATCTGGCTGTTTTTGATCACACAAAATCCACCAACATGGCAATCCTGACCGATTTTTACTCCCTCACCCAACTGCACATGCGGCTCAATAATGGTATCCTGACCAATTTCTACATCAGCGGATAACCAAACCGATTGAGGATCGATAAACGTCACCCCTCGTGCCATCCAAAACCGCACCAGACGATCACGATAGATCCGCTCCATCATCGCCAACTGATGTCTTGAGTTGATCCCTGAGAGTGCCTGATAATCGTCATGATGATAGATCCCCGCACGACCACCTTCTTTGGCAGCCATCGCAATAATATCAGTTAAATAGTACTCCTCCTGCGCATTCTGACTCTTCAACGCAGCGAGCCAACCCGGTAAAGAGGAGCGATCCACCAGATAGATACCGGAGTTGATCTCGGCAATTTTTCGTTCATCCTCACTGGCATCTTTCTCTTCCACAACCCCTTGCAGCAAACCATCCGTACTACGGATGACCCGTCCATAACCATCTGGCGGCGTGATGGATGTGGTTAACAGGGTGAGTTTATGCTGCGCTTGCTGATGTAATGCAATAAATTCAGCCAATGTCTCTGCTTGTACCAGAGGCACATCACCGTTTAAAATAAGTACCGCACCCTCTGAATCATTTAACTCCGGTAACGCACAGCGCACAGCATGACCGGTTCCATGCTGCTGATGCTGAACCGCCCAATGAATATCCGCTGCATCAACCGCCTCTTTTACGGCTTCGGCCTGATGCCCAATCACCACCACCAGACGTTCTGGTTTCAGTGCACGCGCTGTGGCTAATACATGTGCCAACAGAGGCTTACCCGCTAACGGATGAAGCACTTTCGCTTTTTTTGACCGCATCCGTGTCCCTTGCCCGGCGGCAAGAATAATAATCTGTAGACCCATAATGTCCCTATAACCTCGGTAACAGATGATTCATCTTAAATAAGGATAAAAAAATGTGCGTCTCTTTTAAGCGTCGCACTTTTTATCTGTTTTGGATACAATACCTTGGAGCCTGCTAAAATTTTGCTTAAGATCCATTCTAAGATCTAAAAAAATTTTAACATCTAAAGCGGTATCCAAAAAAGCCAGCCGCTCCTCAATCTTCAACCCCTTTGCAATAACAGGTTTAAGTTTAAACCGATCTAAAAAAAACAGGATCGAAGCCAAATCATCATAATTAGAATATCGTGCATTCTCGATTAAGTGAAACACAAAAGAGCGATTATACCAAAATCATCTTGAATTGTGTTATCAAATATCCCAAAAGGAGTCCAGGGGTATGACACAGACAGCAGAACAGATCATCGTCTTTCTCGTCGATGATCAAGTGCTCACATCCCGTCTTCTGCACGAGATGTTGAAAGATCATAAAGAGTTTACGCTGATATCCTGCCAAACACCACATAAAGCAGAGGAGATGGCAATCAAAAATGAGCCAGATGTCATTCTCTTAGATCTTTTTATGCCTGGCACCGATGGTTTAACGCTACTCAAAGCATTGCGTCAGCAACCGCAACTACAACACACCCCCATGATTATTCTCTCTGTCGAAGAGAAAGCAGAGATCAAACGCCAAGCCTATGCGTTGGGTGCCAATGACTATATGGTCAAACTTCCTGACCGCTTAGAGGTATTGGCCCGTCTTCGTTACCACGCCCGTGTCCATCAAAACCATGCCCGCCTGCAGCAATCCTTTCAAACCCAAAAACAAATTCTCGCAAAACTTCAGGAGAAAGAGGATCTCCTTCAAGGCCTTGTTCAGTCACTTCCTGACCCGATCTTCTTAGTCGATGAAACCGGTGATGTCTGGAATATTGATCATACAAATCTGAACAACTTTCCCTCATCCTCCATTCCCATGGACCAGTTCTTCTGCCAAAAGGCGGTCGAACAACTGCAACATCAGATTAAAAAATCACTCACCCAACAGGCATCCTGCTGCTTTGAATTTCCCCAAGCTGATCTAATGACCACTTGGTATGAAGCACAGATTAATCCGCTCTCCCACAAAAGAAAAGGTAAACGCTTTGCTGTGATTGTCCTGCGTGATATCACAGACCGTAAACAGGCAGAACAGGCACAAAAGAAAGCCCACCGTGCGCTCACTGCACTGAATTTAACCAGTGAAGCGGTCTCCCGCGCCACCACAGAGAAAGCACTACTCCAGGAGATCTGCCGTTTAATTGTCGAGGTGGCTGGATACCATTTCTCCTGGGTGGGTTATACCAATCCTGAAAATGAAAGCCAGATCCGTCCTGTAGCCTGGAACGAAAATCACCCCAACCATTTTAATACGGAACCCCATACGTTGGAGGATAAACCAGGGTATCAAAGCCCAATCAGAACCGCCATACGTACAAAAAAGTTTATGATCTCCCGTAGCTCCCAACAGGATCCCTGTCTTTTATCATCAGATAAAAAAAATACCAACTTTTACGCATCCATCGCCCTCCCCCTTATTCAAGAAGAAGAGATTTTTGGCACCTTAAACATCTACGCCAAAGAGCAGGATGTCTTTCGCAAAGATGAGGTCAAACTTCTGGTACGTATCAGCAATAATCTTGCTTTTGGTATCCATACCCTGCGCCAGCGCAGAGCACGCCGCACCGCCCAGCACGCCTTAAAAGCATATCAGGCCCAGATGCAGGCCGTATTTGATCATATGGAGATGATCGTCTTTCTTAAGGGCATTGATGGTCATTATCTCATGAGTAATCGCTACCACGATACCCTCTTGGGACTTCATCCTAAGCAGGTGATCGGTCGCAACGCTTTTGATATCTTTCCCAGGGAGACGGCACAGATTATGGTCAACAATGACCGTCATGTGCATACAACCAAAAAAAGCTTCTTTGGTGAAGAGGCCTTCGTAATTGAGGGGGAGAAGAGAACATTCCTCATGCATAAATTTCCCCTCTGGGATAGCGAGGAAAATCTCTTTGCCATCGGTGCGGTTGCCACAGAGATCACAGAACGCAAAAAAGCCGAACAAAAATTGCGTGAGAGTGAAGCACGCTACCGGGCTTTAGTGGATCTCTCTCCAGATGGCATTCTGGTGCATCGCCATGGTGAAATTGTCTTTATCAACCCTGCCATGATCCAACTCTTAGGTGGGGAGTATGAAGAGACTTTTCTCCATCGCAATATCTTCAGTTTTGTGCATCCCGACTCTTTGGCGTCGGTGAAACGCCGTATCCATCATGCGATCCATGAAGACCAGCCCCAACCCTACCAAGAGCAGAAACTGATACGCCTCGATAAAACAGCAATTGATGTCGAAGCGGCGGGCACACCCGTATGGTTTAAAGGCGCACGGGCCGTACAGGTGGTTGTACGCGATTTTACCGAACGTAAACAGCATGAAAAGGCCTTAAAACAGGCCAAAGAGTTGGCCGAATCCGCCAGCCGTGCTAAAAGTGATTTTCTTGCGGTCATGAGTCATGAGATCCGTACCCCCATCAACTCCATTCTGGGAGCAGCCGAACTCCTGCAAGAGACCACACTCAATAAAAAGCAGCATAACCTTTTAGATATCTCTCAGAAAGCTGGTAACGCGTTACTGGCATTAGTGGATAATATCCTGGACATATCACGTATTGAGTCTGGAGAGCTGGTGCTGGAGAATCTAACCTTTAATCTACATGCACTGGCAAAAGAGACACTCCATATTCACAGTTTAAAAGCCAATAAAAAAGGCCTCAAACTTAAACAGATGATCGCTTCAGATATACCCAAATATGTTGAGGGCGATCCCACCCGACTACGACAGATTCTCGTGAATCTGGTCAATAATGCGATTAAGTTTACCCGTCAGGGACAAATTACCCTGCATCTCTCCAAAAATGAAGAGCAAATCATCCTCTTTGCTGTGGAAGATCAAGGCATTGGCATCTCAAAGGAGAAGCAGAGTACAATCTTTGATTCGTTTACCCAGGCAGATACCTCCAATACCCGGGAGTTTGGTGGCAGTGGTCTGGGCTTATCCATCTGCAAGCAACTGGTCGAACATATGGGCGGCGAGATTCATGTGGAGAGCGTTTTAGGAAAGGGCAGTATTTTTCGTTTTTCACTGCCCCTCAAATCGAGGCCTAAACCAGAAATTCTTGATCAACCTCCCCATAAAACAGCCCATAAAAAATCTAAACATAATCCCCAAAAGAAAAAAAATATCCCAACTTACAAGATCCTCTTAGCCGAGGACTCCCAAGATAACCGTTTTTTAATCAAAGCCTTCTTAAAACATCTTCCCTACCATATTGTGATGGCAGAGAATGGCCAGGAGGCGGTACAATGTGTAAAACAAGAATCCTTTGATCTCATTCTTATGGATCTCCAAATGCCTATTATGGATGGTTTCACCGCAACACAAACCATACGCCAATTAGAGCAAAAACGTGGAGATCAACCCATTCCCATTATCGCCCTCACCGCCCATGCCTTTAAAGAGGCTTCCGATAAAGCCTTAGCCGCTGGATGTGATTTTTATCTCACCAAACCAGTCAATAAAAAACGGCTTCAAGAAGAGGTCGGACGTTTTCTTAAAGCCCACGCTAAGAGTGCACTGTCTCCTTCTGCCAGAGCAGAGAGAGATAGAGATTTTTGAGTGCCTTAAACAGATTCGGCCGGATCTCTCGACCAATTATGATCTTCTGTAACATTTTTAACATATCATTATCTATCAAATGCAACAATTTAGGAAAAATAAGAATGATTTATAACAGAAATAGCACTTAAAGAGAATTATTTCACTCAATTCAGCAAAAAGATCATCAACAAACCATATTAAGGACACATCACAATCGCGTGTTTTTGTCTATCCAGAGAGAAGAACAGTCATCACGCCTAAAGAAGAAATATTAAAATCCGCTATAAATACCTACGCATATCTCAATCTTATATTATATAACAATGTGTTATGTAATATATTCAATTAAGTGAAAAATAAAAAAGAGACACCCTCTTTCTAAAAAAAGCCATATCTCTGAAAGATATGGCTTTTTAGAAAATCAATACGATTCAGATGAATCCAGCAAGATTACATAATCAGAGGAACAATCAACAGTGCCACAATATTAGCAATTTTGATCATCGGGTTCACAGCGGGACCAGCGGTATCTTTGTAAGGATCGCCTACGGTATCTCCAGTAACAGCGGCTTTATGCGCTTCTGAACCTTTACCACCGTTATTGCCATCTTCGATATATTTTTTGGCGTTATCCCAAGCACCACCACCGGTGGTCATGGAGACCGCCACAAAAATACCGGTCACAATGGTTCCCATGAGTAAGCCACCCAGTGCCTGTGGTCCAATCAGGAAGCCCACAATAAGTGGTGCTAACACAGGCAGTAGCGAGGGGGCAATCATCTCACGGATCGCAGCCACAGTCAGCATATCCACCGCTTTAGAGTAGTCTGGTTTGGCTTTGCGCTCCAGGATGCCAGGAATCTCTTTAAACTGGCGGCGCACTTCCACAACCACACTTCCTGCAGCACGGCCCACAGCTTCCATTCCCATTGCTGCAAAGAGATAAGGCAGTAGACCACCGATAAAGAGACCGATAATCACCTCATGGTTACTGAGGTCAAAGGTCATACCGTCAGGCAGTTGATGGGTATAATCGGCAAACAGCACCAGAGCAGCCAGTCCTGCTGAACCAATCGCGTAACCTTTGGTGACCGCTTTGGTGGTATTACCTACCGCATCCAGAGGATCGGTAATGGCACGTACCTCAGCAGGCATTGAGGCCATCTCTGCGATACCACCTGCATTATCGGTAATCGGACCATAAGCGTCGAGCGCCACAATAATACCGGTCATCGAGAGCATGGAGGTCGCAGCAATCGCAATACCATACAATCCACCCAGCGCATAGGCACCCCAGATTGAGAGACAGACCACCAGGACAGGCGCGGCTGTGGATTTCATGGAGAGCCCCAGACCAGCGATCACGTTGGTTCCATGACCTGTCTCTGAAGCTTTCGCCACATCTTGCACTGGCGAATAATCCGTTGAGGTATAGTACTCTGTGATCACAACCATTGCGGCGGTCAGCAACAGACCGATCATCGCGGCACCATAGAGTGCATTCACCGAAAGGGTGTTATTGCCTTCCATCAACCACATGGTGACCGGATAGAAGAGCACCGCTGAGATGCCACCCGCAACAATCAACCCCTTATAGAGCGCGGTCATCACTTTTCCGCCAGGGCCGATTTTTACGAAGTAGAAACCCGCAATTGAGGCCAGAATGGAGATCCCACCCAAAGCCAGAGGATAGATCACGGCATTACCATAGCTAGGCATGGCCATCGCACCGAGAACCACCGTAGCAACAACCGTCACCGCGTAGGTTTCGAAGAGGTCAGCAGCCATCCCAGCACAGTCACCCACATTATCACCCACATTATCTGCGATCACAGCAGGGTTACGAGGATCGTCCTCAGGAATACCGGCTTCCACTTTACCCACAAGGTCTGCACCCACATCGGCACCCTTGGTGAAGATACCACCACCCAGACGGGCAAAGATGGAGATCAGCGAGCCACCAAAAGCGAGACCAATCAGCGGATGAAGAATCTTGGAGAGTGAAGCATCCGCACTGCCTGTCTTGAGCAGCACCAACATAAAGAGCGCCACACCCAACAAACCAAGACCCACCACTAACATACCGGTGACCGCACCACCACGCATGGCCACACTCAGGGCTTTATCCATCCCCTCTGTGGCGGCCTGCGCTGTACGAACATTGGCTTTCACCGAAATGCTCATACCAAAAAATCCCGCTAACGCGGAGAGTGCAGCACCAATAGCAAAAGCGATCGCTGTGGCACGACCATCGTCGCCCAGAAAGACCGCCATCAAAACAAATAGTGCACCACCTACATAGGCAATTGTTGTATATTGCCGTTTCATGTACGCTTTAGCACCCTCTTCCACGGCATCTGAGATCTCTCTCATTTTATCGTTGCCTGATTCCAAACCAAGAATCCAGGTCCGATTCATAAATGCCCAAAACACTGCCCCAATGCCACAAGCTATGGAGAGCAGCATGCCCAAGGTTGAATAAGTATGCATTCACTGACTCCCAAAAATCCTTTTTTTAGTCCACCCTACAGAATAGAGCGACAAAGGCGGGTTCTAAAATAGAAAATTAAACCAAAACTACCCCAGAATGGCACACAGCGCACCGAAAACACCATCCATGCTCTGCATTCCATCGACTTCTTTAAAATTACCCTTCTCTTTATAATAATCGATCACAGGAGCGGTCTGCTTATGGTAGACATCCAGACGGTTACGCACGGTCTCTTCGTTATCATCCGCACGGGTTGTCAGTTCACCACCACATTTATCACAGACACCCTCTTTTGAAGGTTTCTTAAACTCTTTATGGTACCCCTCACCACATTTAGAACAGGTCATACGTCCTGTAATGCGTCCTACTAACGCCTCAGTATCTGCGGTGATATCGATCACTTCATCAATCTGAAGTTTACGCTTTTTGAGCATCTTGGTCAGAGCTTTCGCCTGAGCCACAGTGCGGGGGAAGCCATCGAGAATAAATCCCTTAGCACAATCGGCTTCTAAGATACGATCGCCAATAATCCCCACAACCACATCATCGGTTACCAGGCTGCCACTCTCCATGGCGGCTTTGGCTTTTAAACCCACTTCTGTGCCTGCTTTCACTGCGGCACGCAACATGTCACCCGTCGAAAGCTGAGGAATACCGTATTTTTCAGCAATCTGCCGTGCTTGGGTTCCTTTCCCTGCACCGGGGGGCCCCATCAGAATTAATTTCATCCAAATATCTCCCTACTTGAAAGCAAGGTGCTTAAAAGTGCGGATCGCTTAAAAATGCGGGTCAGAATATTGCCTGAGCCAAAATCAATCCGAAACTTAAAAAGCATCCAAGAATACGCTTAAAAAAATAAAAAGCACCATCCGATTTAAAAAAGGCTTTAAATCAAATCGTGTAACAGAACTTAAAAAACGTCCTCATCATCGCTCTAGAGGACGTGCATATTTTGACGGCAAAAAAAGGTCAGATGCAAGGAACCATCTTCGTTTTATGCACAGTAAAGTTTGATATCCAATAAAATAATCTTATACAAACAGTCAAAAAAACAGACACCGATCCAAAGTGATCAAATAATCATAAAAGATCTTCCAAATCACAACAAATCCGTTATAAACCACTTTAAAAAAATTAACGATATAAAGAGATCTGTTTTAAAAGATGACGATCCAGATGTGCCGGCACCTCCACCACACCCATCAACCAATCCAAGATATCTGCATCCGCACATTGAAGAAGCAAAGAAAACTGTGCAAGCGTCTCCTCATCCATTGTGGCCAGTTTTTCATCAAGAAAACGGGAAAAAATGGCTTCCACTTCAGGCATTCCCCGTCTGGAGGCTAAAAAAAGAATCCTCTTCTTCCCCACATCCATAAAGTGATCCTTTTATGATGGACTCAAATTAAAGCATCTCCTTATAAAAGAAAATCCTATCGTAACATTTACTCTCCATCAAATACAGGAAGTTTTCTGGCTAACTCCTCCACAGAGGAGACTTTTCCATCCCACGGCGCCTTACCATAAAAAATAGCGCCCGTCCCCACAATTTCTTCAAACTGCGCACTGGGAAGATTCACTTTACGCAGATCCACCTGGCGCAGATCACACGCTTTAAAGTGCGCCTGATTCACGTCGGTTTCCCGCATACTGCTCCCTGTCAGACGGACACGATTGAGTTGTGCTGAGGAGAAATCACTGCCCTGAAGATCGCCACCAACCAGATCAATTTGATCCAATACAGCCTCCTGTAATGAACAGAGCAGAAACCGGGTGCCACGCATGGTGACCCCGGTAAACTGACAGCGGTTTAACAACACCCGCTGAAAAAAAGCTTGATTCATACGCGCTTCTGAAAAACGGGCACCTTGAAGATCGCCATCCTGCACAAAAAGATGATCCAGATTACAGCGATCAAAGATGGTACCGCAAAAACGGCCTCCTGAGAGGTTGGCATGTTCCATATCCAACCCGGAGAGATCCACGCCTGAGAGGTCCACAAAAGAGAGATCCACATTACGCAGATGGCCCTCTTTACCATACTTCTCAAGCAGTGTTTCCCGTGTATCGATGCGATCCAACATGCAAGCAATCCTTTTTTAATCAACGCGTATGAAAATTCAATCTAAATTTAAGGACGAGAGAGATCGATAATGTCTTTCATATCGACATTCGGCCCACCGGCAGCTTTCTCAATATCGATCAAGCGGTCGGTTAATGTGGGTTTCTCCACCTTATAGATCAAGCCCACAGGCGCTTTACCATCGGCATCACGACGGGCCAGTTCCATGGCGGCACCACGATCGGTAACATCATGATCCTCAGGCACCTCACGCACAATGCTACGATAGAACTTAATGGTATCAATTAAGTTAAATGTCGGGCATTGGGAGAAGATATTCACATAAGAGAAGCCCTTATGTGCAATCGCCCCTTTAATCAGTTCAGCACACATCTGCGGCTTACCAGCAAAGGCTTGTGCCACATAGGTTGCTTTATAGGTCAGCATGTAGAGCAGCGGATTCATCGGCTCTTCAGGACCACCGTAAGGTGTGGTATAAGCGGTCATTTCAGGACGCGATGTGGGAGAGTACTGTCCTTTGGTCAGACCATAGATGCCGTTATCCATAAGGATATAGGTCATATTGACATTCTTCCGTGCCATATGGGGCATATGTCCGCCACCAATGGAGAAGCCATCACCGTCACCACCTGTAACCATCACCACCATATCAGGTTGCGCCAACTGTGCACCTGTAGCGACAGCACCAGCACGACCGTGCAGGGTGTGCATTTTATAGGTATCGATAAAGTAGGGCATCCGTGAGGAGCAACCGATACCGGAGATGGCCATACAGTTATTGGGATCGAGTCCCAACTCGGACATGGCACGGTAAGTTCCATTCAGAATACCAAAGTGACCACAACCAGGACACCAGGTGGTTGGAACGTCAGACTTATACTCTTTAGGTGTCATTTCCACCTTATGTAAAGCGGCATCGCTCATCCAATAATCTCCTTGGTTTTATCAACAATTTGGGCAGGAATAAAGGGTAAGCCACCACAGATTGTATAGGGAATCGGCTTAATTGTTGTTTCTGCACGCAGGAAGAAAGAGAGTTGTCCCTGGAAGTTCACCTCAGGTACAAGGATATGCTTACAAGTTGCAGCAAAATCTTCATACTGTTGAATCGGCATCGGCCAGAGCAGTTTAGGATAGAAACCCTTCACTTTCATGCCTTCAGCCAGCATCCGATCCACGGCTTCACGAACCACACCAATGGTACTACCCCAGGTGATAATGCCCACATCGGCTTCACCTTCGCCATGAATCTCTACCGGGCGATAGGTATCAACCACATCTTTGATTTTATCAAAGCGTTTGCGATGCATGATTTCATGGTTCTCAGGTGTATACTTAGGCGCACCGTTTTCACCATGCTCCAGACCTGTGGAGATATGACGCGCACCAGGCGTTCCGGGATCGGCCATCGGAGAGATATTATTCTCGGTCAGACGATAGCGCAGATACTCGCCTTCACCATCCCAGCGTTTCCGCTGAATGACTTCATAATTCTCAGGCTTCGGTGTCGGAACCGTTTGCGTTGAGAAGGCCAGTGAACCATCGGAGAGCAGAATCACAGGACACTGATAGTGATCCGCCATATTCAACGCTTCCACAGTCATATCGATGCAGTCTTTCACATCTTCCACAGAGAGCACGATACGGGGTGCATCACCGTGGCAACCATGAATCGCCAAGAAGAGATCGGACTGCTCATGCTTGGTAGGTAGACCCGTTGAAGGACCACCACGCTGCACATCAACAACCAGTACGGGGGTTTCACTCATACTGGACATACCCAGCATCTCACCCATCAACGCAAGCCCGGGGCCTGATGTTGCGGTCATTGAACGCTTACCGGCATAAGAGGCACCAAGCACCTGCGCGATCGAGGCGATCTCATCTTCTGCCTGCACCAGAATACCGCCCCGCTTAGGCAGATGCTCTGAGACATATTTGGCCACCTCGGTGGCAGGTGTAATCGGATACGCAGAGAAGAAATCCAGACCACCCAAAATAGAGCCTAAGCCAACCGCTTCATTACCTGCGATTACAATCACATCTTTGGGCTCTTGAGGATCAGCCACCCGCCAAGGATCGGTCTTCTCACAGGCTGCACCCAACTCTTTACCTTTCTCAAAGGCTTCTAAGTTTAAGGCCAGAATTTTCTCACCTTTCTTAGCGAACTTATCTGTGAGTACCCGTTTTAAGGTCTCTTCATCAATATTAAAGAGAACCGAAAGCGCACCCAAAGCCACCATATTTTTAGAGCGATAGGATTTCAGCGCTTTGGCGGTTTGAGACATAGGAATTGGATAGGCATGAACACCTTCAGGGATATCCCCATCACCGGGCTCAAAATCACCACCAGGATAGTCATAGACCACCGCAGTGCCAGGTTTGAGCAGATGTTTGTTCAGTTCAAAAGCTTCCCCATTGAACGCACAAAAAACATCAAAGGTATCCCCTTGGCAGACCACCTGTTTAGAGTCGGCACGCACCTGATACATGGCGTAACCACCCTTAATTTCTGCAGGAAATGTCTTGAATGTATAGACTTCCAAACCCACACGGGCACAGGCGGCGGCAATAAAATCACCAGAAGAGATAATCCCTTCACCACCTTCACCGGCGACCCGGATAATCAGGTCTGTTTTGGCCATATGGTTTCCCCTTTTTTATATTATATTTACATTTAAATCTGTCTGAATAAAAAACAGTCGAACGTTCCTTATGCCAGAGCTGTTTTAATGGTTTTACCCATATCCGCAGGTGAACGCGAAATATGTACACCAGCCTCTTCTAATGCGGCAAATTTTTCGGCAGCAGTGCCTTTACCACCCGCGATAATCGCACCGGCATGCCCCATACGCTTTCCTTTAGGCGCTGTGGAGCCGGCAATAAATGCCACCACGGGTTTACTCATATTCTCTTTAATCCAGGCGGCAGCCTCTTCTTCGGCGGTACCACCGATCTCACCGATCATCACCACCGCTTCGGTCTGGCCATCCTGCTCAAACCGCTCTAAGCAGTCGATAAAATTGGTACCATTCACAGGATCACCGCCAAGACCAACACAGGTACTCTGTCCTGCACCAATCGCTGTGGTCTGTGCCACCGCTTCATAGGTCAGGGTGCCGGAGCGTGAAATGACACCGATACTTCCCTTCTTATGAATATGGCCCGGCATAATACCCATCTTACAGGCACCTGGAGTGATCACACCTGGACAGTTTGGTCCAACAAGCCTTGTGGTCCGATTGGCAAGAAACCTCTTGACCCGGATCATATCCTGTACAGGAACCCCTTCGGTGATACAGACGATAAAATCAATCCCTGCATCTGCGGACTCCATGATGGCATCCGCTGCAAAAGCGGCGGGTACAAAAATCAGTGAAGCGTTCGCTCCTGTATCACTCACCGCATCGGAGACGGTATTAAAAACCGGCCGATCCAGATGGGTTGTACCCCCTTTACCCGGGGTGACACCTCCAACAATCTGGGTACCATACTCAATGGCCTGGGTAGAGTGAAATGTTCCGTTGGCTCCGGTGAATCCCTGAACCACAACACGGGTTTCGTCATTGATAAAAATAGCCATGATAACCTCCCCTATGCGGCCTGAACGGCTTTTTTCGCCGCATCGTCGAGATCATCAGCAGCAATAATCGCCAAATTGGAGTTCTGGATAATCTGTTTTCCTTTCTCCACATTGGTCCCCTCTAAACGGACCACCAGTGGCACCTGAATATCCGCAACTTTTGCGGCTTCAACAATCCCTTCAGCGATCACATCACAACGCACGATACCACCGAAGATATTCACCAGAATGGCTTTTACACTAGGATCAGAGAGAATCAGCTTAAATGCTGCGGTCACCCGCTCCACGGTCACCGTACCCCCCACATCCAGGAAGTTAGCCGGGCTTCCCCCTTTGAGCTTGATGATATCCATGGTCGCCATGGCCAAACCTGCGCCATTGACCATGCAGCCGATTGAGCCATCCAGCGTAATATAGTTGAGCTCATGTTTTGAGGCTTCAACCTCTTTTTCATCCTCTTCAGCCAGATCGCGCAGCTCAACAATATCCTTGTGACGGAACAGCGCATTATCATCGAAGTTCATTTTGGCATCCAGCGCGATCACATCACCATCACCGGTCACCACCAGCGGGTTGATCTCTGCTAAGGACGCATCGGTTTTAACAAAGGCTTCGTAGAGGGCCATCATAAACTGCACCCCCTTACGCACCTGAACGCCTTCCAAACCAAGTCCAAAGGCGAGACGACGCGCTTGATAGGGCATAAAACCCACAGCAGGATCAATCGACTCTTTTAAGATCTTCTCTGGCGTTCTTGCCGCAACCTCTTCGATCTCCATGCCGCCTTCTGTGGAGGCCATCATGGTGATCCGGCTGGTACCCCGATCCACAACCATACCCAGGTAGAGCTCACGGGCGATATTACACCCCTCCTCCACATAGATACGCTGAACCAACTTACCTTGAGGACCGGTCTGTTTGGTCACCAGTGTCATGCCTAAAATCTTTTCAGCCGCTTCACGAACGCCATCAAGACCTTTAACAACTTTTACACCGCCGCCTTTACCACGGCCTCCTGCATGAATCTGCGCTTTTACAACAAACACATCACCGCCCAGAGCTTTTGCTCCAGCTTCCGCCTCTTCCAGCGTAAAAGCAACGTGTCCCCGGGGAACATTGACACCAAAACGGGCCAATACCTCCTTCGCTTGATACTCATGAATATTCATGGAATCTCCTGTAAGTTTTCTTCCCCATGAATTTTTAAATTCATTTAATTTTTAACCACATCGATTTAGGATGGTTACATTTTAGATCACTGTCACCCACACTCAACCGATTTTAACGCTCTTCATAAAAAAAAAGAGATTCAACAGATTTAATTATGAATCGATCATAATCAAACATCGTATAGAGAAATTCTCTATCTTTGATAATCTTAAGGCACCTCACGACCAAAACGGGGTCTAGGTATCTCCTTATAAACCGGTAGAAGCTGTGGTGCCCGGATCTCTTCCATCGACTCCTCCACCGCCTCTCGCCGTTCAAAAAAACTCTCCAGATGCCATAACCCTGGTTTATGCACATCACCCTTCGCTAATGCAAATTTAGCGGCATTCTCACCAGCCAGAAGACCAAAAACAATGATCTCTAAGAGGGCATTACCCATCAGACGGTTATGACCATGGACTCCACCAGCCACCTCGCCGGCGGCAAAAAGACCGGGCATATCCGTTCCACCATCCGACTGCATGGATATCCCCCCATTTTGGTAATGGAGTGTTGGAAAGGCCAGCAGCGGGGTTTTTCTCAAATCAATGCCCTGGTGCAGAAACTCTTTAAACCGTCCAGGAAACTCTTTCTCAATGGTGCCTAAACCGTGCAGAAGATCGATCATCGGAATATCCAGCCATACGCCCACACCGCCTGAAGGCGTGGTGATCCCCTGGCCAAACTCCGAACACTCACGAATAATTGCTGCGGTCGTTACATCACGGGGTTCTAAGCCAAAAACAAACTCTTCCCCCACGGAATTGAGTAACTGTGCACCTAAGCCGCGAAACTTTTCCGTGATCAATAATCCCGCTTTCTGTTCAGGAAAAGCGATCCCTGTCGGATGATACTGACTGTATTGCAAATCTTTCAGCGGCAGACCCGCCCGATAGGCCATAACCAGGCCATCTCCGGTCGAGCCATAATGATTAGAGGTGGGAAATCCCTGAAAATGCAGGCGTCCAAAGCCTCCGGTTGCAATAATTACGGATCTTGCTTGGATAATCTTGATATCTTTTTTGAGCAGTCGCTCCACCACAGCACCGGCCACACGGCCATCTTCATCGGTGAGCAACTCCACAGCGGGTGAAAAATTCCAGACCGTAATCTGCTCAAAAACTTCGCTGTGATCCTTGAGCACGCGCATCATCTCAAGACCGGTGACATCTCCTGCGGAGTGTAATCTCTTCCGTGATGTCCCGCCACCATGCCGCACTTTCATCCGGCCGGTGGGATATTTATCGAAGAGCATGCCCAACTTTTCCAGCCAGCGCAACGCTTGTGGACCCCGGGTAACCAATGCCTCCACCAATGAAGGATCATTGGTAAAATGCCCACCCCCTAAAACATCCAGATAATGCTGCAACGGAGAGTCACACTCATGATCCGCCGCCTGCACGCCCCCTTCAGCCATCAGGGTATTTGAATCACTATGACGCAGTTTGGTCACAACCAGTACCCGGCAACCCTGTTCTGCCGCTGCAATCGCCGCCGCCGTTCCAGCACCACCCCCACCAATCACTAAAACATCGGTCTGATAATCTGGTGTCACCTCTGCTCTGCCCAGCTTAACCACACTCTCCCGTGGAAGCGACTCTAACTGTTCGGCCAGTTCATTGGGCACAAGCAGATCCTCTGAGGGACCTAAAAGGGGATTTCTGCAAGAGCCGATACGATAATCCGGATGAAAATCTTCAAGCCACGCTTGACGGTCAGGAAGAGAGAGTGCCCCGCGACGCTCTCCACGGCGAATTTTGCTCACACGTTCATCACGTGTCATCTCCACATGATGCAGCGATTCTCGCATCGCTGGAGGCCATTTTTTATAATCGTTTACCATAATAAACGCCGTCTCTTATCCTCTTTAAAGATTAGATCCTTTAATCCCATCAGGTTCGATCTAATCAATCCGCCAAAAATCTGCGATCGCTATGCAGCCCCCTGCGCTGTTAATGTCTATTTAAAATTATAGGTGTTATCCATTTCGAATAAAAATACCCGGATTTTTCTCTACACTCAAAGGTTTTTTTTTGCCAAAAATTATTTTATCTGCTATCCAGAAGCAAGCTACGATCCTCTGGAAGCCAAGTTCCTGGTGGTGCATCATCCGGCTCTCGCTCCCGTCGCTGATAGAGCACGCGCAACTCATCCTTGGAGAGATGGCGTAACTGCCGCATTCCCGCATCCATCTGAGGTTGCTTCATTTTCTCCAACATTGAGGTCAGATGTTCTGCCTCAGAGACTAAAAAACGTCCATAAAAACGGCGCGCCATTAAAGCGGCATTCGGCTGAGAGATCTGGGCAGGGCAACGCAGGGCACAGAGTTGACACTGAACACAGGTGAACGACTCCTTCGCTGCAGCACGCAGATCGCCCCGTTTGATCATGCCCACATACTCCATCACCTGGATCTGTACAGGACAGAGACGACTACACTCGCCACACATAATGCAGCGTGTCACCTCAGGATAGGTGTTGATCACCCGATACGCGGCATCTTCTCGTGCTGATTTTTCTAACCGATAGTTAACCTTCCGCTGTGGAAATGCAGGCAGAGGCAGGATCTCCATGCCCTCCTGGACCATCTCCTGACAGAGCAGCATGGCATGCAGTTCTGCATCACCCCCTCGAATACGAAAGAGTGCCGCACACGCACCACACACCCCCCCCCGACAACCGATACCACGGATAAACCGATACCCAACCTCCTCTAATGCAGCCAGAACCGTTCTTCCTGCAGAGACCTCAAATCGTTCTTCATCATAATAGATTACAATTTTCTCAAGGTTTGAGGTTTGTCTATCGTTCATCGTCTATCCTCTGAAACCTACACAAACAACAAAGGGAGGAAACAAAAAGCGTCTCCTCCCCGATTCCAAGACAATCGTCTCTCATCTTCTATACCTGTGTGTGTAGAGAGAGCAAACAGCAAAGGTACGCCACGGAGACAAAATGCCACGCTTTTGCCTATTTTTCAAGGAAACAATTAACGTATTCTAATACTCTAAATCTCGCAGAAGCGCATGGGATTGTGCCAGACGAAACGCTTTCACCTCTTCTCCACAGAGCGTGGATCGATAAGAAGTCGCCTGATGATCCTCCAGTTGCTGATTAAACACCGGATGATCCAGATCTTCACGATAAGAGTCGATAATCCCCTGCAATCGTTGGCAAAGCCCTTCCTTATTCTGCGGCGGCCGACTACGAATCAAGGCGGTAAAGAAGGAGAACTTCTCCAGTGAAAAAGAGTCCGCTTTCTCGATGGCATCTAATACCAGACGCACCATATTTTGCCACTGTTTCCGTCGCCAATCCCGATGACGCAGTTGAGCCATCGCATTGCACCAATGCACATCATCTGCGGTCAACCGTTTGAGCTGCTCACGAAGATCACTTTCAACATTTTGCTTTAGAGAGAGCAGACGCAACGTACGCGACATCACGACCTCCGGCACCGCCAGTGCACTCTTCTGCTCTCCATAACGTACGGTGCAGACCGGTGGGGATTCAATCAGCGCGGATTCAAGCGCTTGATAATCCGCCTCAGAAATCCCCTCCCCTTTTAACACTTGCTCTAATTGCTTACCCTCCTGCTCTTTGGGCGTAAACATTGAGGAGAGCATCAACTCCACCTCAAAAGGTTCTAAAGCAGCCAGTTTCTCTTCCGTCAATACACTGATTGGATCATCCACCTCCATACAGGTGGAGATTCCACCAGCGATTCGGATTGATAAGGTTCGCGTTTGCGAAAAGTAGCTTCGCAAAAAAGTTTCAAGCGCACGGATCATCTTTTAACCCACCAATTATCGATAAGCACATCTTAGAATTTTGATATGCTAAATTTCACCATTTTAAGAAAATAATACCATGGATTGCAGAAAAAATTCAAAAAAGCGTTCAAAAAAAAAAGGATCGTATCATGGATACAATCCTTCTTAATCTGACAATATCTTAACCCTTGTGATCAATCACAAGGATGGAATCCATCCTATTTTTTTGCCTTCTTAGCGGCAATTTCAGCCTCAAAATCGGGATTCTTCACACCAGCCATCTCCTGGAGAAGACGCCAGTTATCCAGACGTTCCTGCACCGAATCCAGCAGTACAGGGCCAGGATTACCCTCTTTATCAAAGTGTTTCAAAAAGCGTCCTTCGGAGCGGGCAAAGGTGAGAAAATCGATCACCTCTTCACCATCCTTGGTCCGCTTATGGTGCCAATCCCGCTTCACTGAGGGGTTCCCTTGCAGAGAGAGCCTGGAGGCCAGTGTCGGGCCTGCTTCAGGATCGTAGACAAAGACAGGAAACGCCCTTGATTCCACCGCCAACAGCGCTTGGGTTGCAGAGAGATCATCCGCCACCTGATGCTCAGGCTGACAGGTGGTATAGACATTGATCACTGCTGGTCCATCATAACGCAGAGCCGCCTCAACCGACTTATAGAAGTGGTTGATCATCGGACCCACCGTCTGCACCACAAAGGTATTGGGATGCATCATGGCAATCTGACCAATCTCTTTCCGGCGCTCAAGCTTACCCCGAATCGCCTTACCATGGATCGACATCTTCGCTTCCTGACCGATATAGGTTGCGGTAGAGGTCTGACCTCCGGTATTGGAGTAAACCTGGGTATCGAGTACTAAGGCTTTGATGTTCATCCCTGAGGCCAACATCCGTGAGAGTGCCTGGAAACCGATATCCAGCATCGCACCATCACCACCAAATGCCCAGACAGCGTGGTCTTCACGACCGGTCTGATCCCAGTGTGCACGCACACCCATGGCCACCGTCGGTGCATTCTCAAAGAGCGAGTTCGCCCAGGGCACCCGGAAAGGATTATAAGGATAGGTGGAGCCATACACGGTATTACAGCCTGTTGCTGCGAGAATACCATATTTCTGTCCAACCACCTCCTCTGTGATCGCCAGCAACTGACGGATCACTGAGACCTCACCACATCCCATACAGGAACCACCACCACCAACAAACTGGTTGGAGGACTCCTTCAGCATAATATCCACTTTCAAACGTGGATTAATGTACTCATCTGGCGTATCCGGTGACTCTTTATAGAAATCCCACATTGAGAAAAAGTCAGGCAGATTCTCACGGGTTTTCTTAATCATCTTCAGTGCATCATGATCACCACAGACCACCACACACTCACCGCACCCTTTACATTTGGTGGGATCGATGAAGATACCAAAGAGTGCGCCACCCGGGGCGTTGGGATCTTTGGCCTTTTTCTTCTCGTAGGTATTCCAGAACTTGGTTGTCTTTACAAACTGGCGGCGCAGCAGATCACGCGCTTCTTCATCCTCAACCTTCGCCAGTTCTTTTTCAAGATCCTCTTCCGTGATCACCCGTCCCCAGATAGATGTATCGGGGCAGTTCTGCACGCAGTCCATACAGGCGACACATTTTTCAGCATCGAATTCAGGAAGATCTGGGGCAATATAGGAAAAATCGCGATAGGACCCGGATGATGCGGGTACTAATGAACAGGCAATAAATTCATCGGCCTTCTGACCTGAACCTTGTCCGGTATTGTAGGATTCGATAATTTCCCGGGCTCTATCGGCATCATACCAAGCAGGTGTATTCTCGGTATAGATTTTCGCACGTTGAATCATAATTTCCTCCAAACGAACCAATCAGCCATTCTCCATTGGTCCGTGATTCATGGCAGTCATTCAATGAGACGTCAAGGGCCCCACATGCGCGGATTGTCATCTTAATCAACAAAAATATTCAATACTTACGTTTGCTGATAAACACAATCTCTTAAAACAGTGGTGTAGGGCCCTAATCATTTGTTTTAGATAAAGAAGGCGTTTACATCTTTACCTTTGGCGTCCCACTCTTCCTTACCTTCTGCCAATACATCGGCGGGTGTTGCATCCATGATCTCCTGGGTTACAGTCATAACCCGATCAAATCCACGTTTCACCGCTTCTAGGTTGTCATCGACGACCTGCTGTCCACGTTTACCGAAATATTTATCCAGCGGCTTACGCACTTGAACAAACAGTTCGTCATCGGACATATTCGCATTGCTCTGGAAGGGCGTTACCCGTAAGAAGACACCCAACAGCACAACACCTTGGAAACGCTGAATCAAAGAGGGATCTGATTTACAAGATTCCCGCGCGATCTCAATGGTATCTACACCATGAAAGCGAATCTTATTCTTCTGCATGAAATATTTTGCATAAGATGGCAGAGAGTCCCATAGATCCTGAGGTGAGGTCTCATCGGTATGTTGGAAAACAATACCGCCATCCTGCAAGCCCACCAATGGGTTACCCATATACCAAGTTGTGGGATCCATCAGAGGCACAAAGTCAACCTGCTGCAACTCACAGTGGGTAAGAATCTTACCACCCGGAGGTGTCACGGTAAGATACGTATTGGTTGGCAGACCTTTTTTCTCCGAGCCATATTTTGGTGCTGCCTGAACCAGGAAGCCAAAAATATCACCCAGCATGGATGCGATCACCTTATTGGTGGTCACCGAGCCAAAGCCACCCACCGAGTGCACACGCACGGAGAAAGAGCCACTAGGACGTACATCCGGCTCCTCTTCAACCTCCAGAGCGGTAGCGTGCTCAATACCTACAGTAAAGTACCGTTTCCCCTCTTGCGGGCCTTTCACCATGTTTTTCACAATCGCAATCACATGGCCAGGTGTGACATCCCGGGAGCCCAATCCAGCGGAACCGGAGAAGACAAAGGGCATTACACCAATGCGTTCAAAACCTTCCATCCACATGGCGGCTTTCGCGAGAGAAGCCTCCACATCGGTGGTCAGAGGATTATCCACCATAGTGGGGATATCACACCGTTCGATCACAGAAACGGCTTTACATCCTTTAATGGCATTAACAATCTGTTTCGCGGGAAAAGGGCGATAACAGGTGACATTCACCACGCCGACGCGAATGTTCATCTCTTTACGGATGGTCTCTACAGCAGAATAGGCGGTTTCAGCCATCGTGCCCATGGCAATAAGGGCATATTCTGCATCCTCCATATCCATGGTATCAACCATGTTATAGCGACGACCGGTGAGTCTGTAGTACTCATCCATGGCGTCTTCAATGATACCTGGCAGCTTGTCATAGAAAAAACGCTGCGCAATCTTACCCTGCATATAGGCGTCTTGGTTCTGGACCACACCACTCTGAAGAGGAAAATCGGTATCAAAGACTTTACGGATACGCTCCCGAGGATCGCCAAGGTACTGGCGAATCAGTTCATCTTCGGGATAGTTCAGGTTCTCAATGGTGTGTGTACCCAGAAAACCATCCTGCACATTCATGATCGGTGTCAGACTGTCTTCAGAAGCACGGCGGCAGATCAAGCAGAGATCCGCAATCGCCTGGATGCTGTGTGCAAACAGAATACCCCAGCCACAATCCGAAACACCCATCACATCGTCGTGTCCGGCGTGCACGTTTAAGGCTTGAGAAGTCAGTGCGCGTGCCCCCACATGGAGCACCATGGGAAGCCTTTTACCTGAAGAGGTGTAGAGCACCTCTTTCATCAAAATCAGCCCCTGACCTGAGGTAAAGTTGGTGACACGCCCACCCGCGAGGGCAAAACCTTCGCAGGCAGAAGCAGAAGAGTGTTCTGATTCCAATTCCATCCAGGCAAGAGGACGATCCCATACATTTTTAAAACCGTCGGCAACCGCCACCTGATAGAGTTGTCCCATAATCGTGGATGACGTAATGGGATAAGCGGCCGCACCATCTGTGGCCCGGGTTTCTACATAGGAGACAGCATCGGAACCGTCTCCAGTTCCAGGAATGCCAGGAAAGGGAAATGCTTGTTCCTTCTCTGAGTTCGTGGTGGACATGCCAAGCAAACTCCTTGGTTTGTTTAATTTTTGCCGGCTTAAAATAGAGATCCTTCTCTCACAAATCCACAAATCAAATTTAAAACGATCCGAAGAATTGATCAAAAAAAAAAGATTTTAAAGTACAGTAACGTACCCGAACATCCGGCAGACTATCTATAAAAAAAGCTATTTCATATGAGCTTTTTCAACAAAAGACATTGACTTCTTTAACAGATTCGATAAAAAGGCCAACGTCTGAAAACGCTATGCTCAAGTTAACAAGTATTTTCTAATATAAATCTTGAGTGAGTTCAAGGGTTCGTTTTGCCCTTCTCACCCTAAAACAGGCAAAACAGCAAAAAAAAACGCCAGAGTTCCCACCAAAGCATCCTTTATAAGATTAAAATGCCCGGCGTCCAGAGAATGCCTGAAAAACGGTCGATTCATCCAGATACTCCAACTCACCACCCATGGGGATACCTAACCCTAACCGTGTCATCTTCTCCACATGGGATCGCGCCACTTCCGCCACATAGTGTGCGGTCGCCTCACCCTCAATGGTTGGATTGGTGGCAATCACCACCTCCTTGATCCCTTCCTCTTGCAGACGCACCTCTAAAGCAGCCAGATTTAAAGATTCTGCATGCATACCATCCAAAGGGCTTAATCTTCCCCCTAAAACATGGTAGAGCCCTTCAAAAAAGCCTGAACTCTCAATTGCCCATAGATCCGTGGGCTCTTCGACAACACAGAGCAGTTCCTGATTACGCTTAGGATTAGAACAGATCATACACAGCGCATCTTCTGCCAGATTAAAACAGCGTTGACAAGGATGCACACCACGCAAACCTTCTAACGCATTGAGCAGTTGATTCAGATCACCTGAGCCCTGCTTGAGCAGATAGTAGGCCATACGCCGCGCACTCTTCTCACCCACACCAGGAAATCTTGAGAGCGCCTTTACCGCACGTTCTAATGAGGGCAAGCCCCAACCATGCACGTCAATATCCTTAATTTAAAAAGGGAGATTCATACCACCAGGAAGACCTATACCTCCCGCCATGGAGGAGAACTGCTCCTGGGTATGTTCGTTTACCTTCTTTTTTACATCGTGAAAGGCTGCTGCAATCAGATCCTCTAACATCTCCACATCATCAGAGTTCATCAACTCAGGATCGATACGCACCTTTTTGACATCCTGTTTACCGGTCATGGTAATTTCGACCATGCCACCGCCAGAATTTCCTGTAAACTCTTTGGCCTCCATCTCTTCTTGAAGTTTGGCCAACTTGCCCTGCATCTGCTGCGCCTGCTTGAAAAGATTTCCAAGATTTTTCATTGCTTCAAAACCATCTGCTTAAAAAAATTATCGTAGAGTAGAGCACCTGCTCTTTATGAGATAAAGCCGCTCTTTATAAGAGGAGAGTGGCGCAACACAGACCACTTCACCACCAAAGCGGTGCATCACCTTCTGAACGGTTTGATTCTCCAATACCGACTGCTGCAATCGCTGCTGCTTCTCTTCTGCCTGACGTGTCTGCCACACATGGAGCGGCTCAGGACAGTGCTCTGGACGATCCTCACAAAAAATGATCGAGATATCAGAAAAACCATGCATCTTAAGTGCTTGGCTTAACTGCGCCTCCAGGCGATCATGCAAATGAACACGACTGGGTGCAAAGAGTTCCAGATGGAGTACACCTTCGCTCTCCTCCTGCCACCTAAGACAGGCCAGACGCTCTAACTTCATCGCTAAATTTGGCTGAACGCAGGATTCAACAAAGCTTTTCCAGGAGGAGAAAATAGACCACCACGCCGCGTCACCCCCCTTATGGGGAGGATTCATAAGAGACCATTCAGCCTGCATACGCGCGCGCAGCGGCGGCTGTACGGTAATGGGTTTAGATACTGATAGTGGTTCAGGTGGAACCGAAGATCTTTCAGAGATCGGCTCAGGAACTTGAGCCCGTTGTATCACTATATCTTGAGGAGCGCCCCGATAGCCCCCACCAGGACCACCAGGCTGCTGTCCACCACCAGGATAAAAACCACTACCTGGCGGCATATTTGAGCCACCGCCCATACCGCCACCACCAAAGGAAGGTGGCTGTCCGCCACCTTGAGGAGGAACGCCGCCGCCAGAACCCGAAGGAGGGCGTTTATTCTCTGGAGTCTCTGGCGCGGCAAGTGCGGTAATCAGTTTTTGTATATCGGGAACTGGTTGCAGATAGGCTGCACGCAAGAGAAGCATCTCTAGTGCCTGCATTGGACGACGCGCACGCCTAATATCCTCTTCACCACGCAAAAGAGTCTGGTAGAGCATCTGGAGATGCTCCATACTGGTCTCGGTAACCAAGCCCTGAAGTGCGGCAGACTCAGGCTGATTCTTCACCCCACCCACTTTCGCACGGGCGAGTTGATGGGTTGTCTCTAAAAGCCCATTCACCACCATGCTGGCGTCTCCCCCATTTTGGTGCAGCGTTGAGAGCAGATCGAGCATCTGTTCGGCC
>JBQGBW010000013.1:0-59145 GCA_052043475.1 Magnetococcales bacterium HHB-1 | reverse complement strand
CTTTCAAGCAATAACCTATCTATCAATCCTTTAGTCTTATCAGATATAGGTTGCTTTTCCGGATGTAGGACAAATTGACGGCCACATTCTTTGCATTTGTAATTTTGCTTACCATTATGAATGAAACCGTTTTTGACAATAGCTTTGGAAAAGCACTTAGGGCATTGCATTAGGGAATCTCCCACCAAACTTTAAATTGAAGATTCTCCTACTATATCAGTATGGTCAATCCTTATCAAAAGAGGACTACCAAATTATGGATCCCTCCAAAATCACAGATTGAATCATAATTTAACCCTACCAGACACATAAAAAAAGAGCCCCAATCGTTTGAGGCTCTTTTTTAAACAACAAGCACAAGATAAAATCTGTTTTAGGCCAGTGCAGCCAGTGCTTTATCGTAGTCGGGCTCTTGAACAATCTCAGGAACCTGCTCGGTGTAGGTCACATTACCTGAACCATCAACCACAACAATGGCGCGGGCGAGAAGACCAGCCAGAGGGCCATCAACAATTCTTACACCATAAGCTTCACCAAACCCGCGTTCACGCAGCTCGGTCAAAGATTCCACACCTTCTAAACCTTCGGCGCCACAAAAACGCTTGTGCGCAAAAGGAAGGTCTAAGGAGATGCAGAGCACAACGGTGTTATCCAGTTTGCTGGCTTCTTCGTTAAAACGACGCACAGAAGCGGCACACACAGGGGTATCAATGCTGGGGAAGATGTTTAACACAACTTTCTTGCCAGCCAGATCAGCCAGGGTACGCTCACCCAGGTCGGTGTTGGTCAGAGAGAAAGCAGGTGCAGCAGAACCGACGGCAGGAAGGTCACCACAGGTGTTGATTTTATTGCCTTTCAGCGTAATTTCAGCCATGTTATCCTCATTTTCAATGGATATTAAATAATGAAACGGTAAGATACCGTAAAACAAGTTCTAGATTTTTGAAATATACAAAACTTTGTTCCCCACTGCAAGTGTCCCCTTGAGTTCCTCGGATAAAAACGGTATCACTTTTCTCAAACTGTTGGATCATCCAACACAATTCAATATCATCCAACTTAAACCACAAAAGTACATCTTAAAACTATTTACGCCCTAAAAGCGACTCAGGAATTTCCCAATCACGGCACGACTCTTTTTGTATGAAGCCAAGTCAGTGATTATCGACCTCTTTTAAGAAAACACCCATAAAAAGCGCACCGCTTCTCTTTGTTTTTAAGCCATAGATTATGAACACTACTTTTAAAAGTGCCATCCAGCCGCTGCTCACCTCTGCACAACAGATTCAATCGATTTCAGGCCTGCCAGGCGGTGCACTCGCCTGGTTAAGCCAGATTCTCATTGAGACCGGCCTTGGTGAACATGCACAAAAAGAGACCCGTCCACACAACACCTGGATCATTGTTGCAGAAGATTCAAATCGTGCCGAAGCACGCTATCGTGAGCTGCTTTTTTTTTCACGCAACAACCATCATGCGCCTGAATGCTGTATCTTTCCCGCTTGGGAGACCCGCCCCTTTGAGCCCTTCTCACCCTACGGGCCACTGGTCGGTACACGCATCGCCACACTTTTCCGCCTGCAACAGCATCTCCACGATGGGCCGATCTCCACCAGCGAGACAGATCAACGTGGCCTGATTATCGTCACCACCCCAAGAGCGCTGCTACAACGACTTCCTCCCCCCACAATACTGGCAAAACATGGGTTTTTAATCACCAAAGGAAATCAACTGGACCTGACCGCATTTCGTCGTTTTCTCACAGTGTGTGGCTATCGTTCAGTCAATCAGGTGAACGAACCCGGAGAGTTTGCCATTCGGGGTGGTATTCTCGACTTCTTCCCCTCCAGCCATAAAGATCCCGTACGCATCGAGCTGTTTGGTGATGAAGTGGAAACCATCCGCACCTTCGATCCACAAAATCAACGCTCCAATGAAACCATCCATCAGGTCAATACGCTTCCTGTAAGGGAGATCATTCTCAACGAAGAGACCATCAGCACCTTTCGTACCCAATATCGTAAACATTTTGGTGGCCGCGCCACAACAGATGACCTCTATCGTGTGATCTCACGGGGGGATATCTGCCAGGGTATGGAGCAGTATCTTCCCCTCTTCTATCCTGATGCGGTCACTTTCTTTGATTATCTTCCACAAACACAGACCACTTTTCTCCTGGAGTCCAACAGCAATCAGGCTTTAGAGGAGGCGTTTTGTGAGATTGATGAGCGTTTTCAGACACTGAGCCAAGATCCTAACCGCCATATTCTCCCCCCTGATCAATTTTATCTCAGTCGAGAGTCATTCCAAGAGACCCTGCAAAATTTTTCGTTCTATCACATCACCGAACAACCCACCCCCCAAACCATCAATCTGCGCGCCCACCCCCTACCCGATTTCCTCGCTGAAGATGATCAACATACGCTCATGGAACGTGTGACACGCTTTATGGAGCAACTCTGGCAGGAGAAATATCGTATCGTTGTTGCGGTGCGTACCATGGGACAAAAAGAGCGTCTCCGCGAACTGCTCACCGATCAAAAGGTGCGCTCTGAGGATATTGAGAGCTGGAAGGATATTTTTCAAAAAAAACCGGGTCCTATCCGCCTGACTTTAGGTGATATCCAAGAGGGCTTTATCCATCCCGATTTTAAGGTAGCACTCTTTACAGAGGAGGGTATCTTTGGAGAGCGGGTTCACCGCCGCCGTCCCGACCGGCGTTTTATCGATCAACTGATTGCCAGCTTTGCGGATCTCAAGCCGAATGATCTGGTCGTCCACACCGATCATGGTATTGGTCGTTTTGGCGCACTACACTCCCTTGATGTGGGCCAGATTAAAAATGATTTTCTTCTGATTGAGTATTCTGAAGGGGATAAACTCTATGTACCAGTAGAAAACCTGGACCGGGTGAGTAAATATTCCGGTGGTGAGGGTGCACCCCTGGATAAACTCGGTGGCAAGAGGTGGGAGAAAACTAAGAAAAAGGCCCGCAAAAGAATTCTTGTGATGGCGCAGGATCTGATTGTCCTTCAGGCCAAACGTGAAGCACGTCAGGGTTTTCAGTTCTCCTCACCCGATCCCATCTATCAGGAGTTCTGTGCCTCATTTCCTTTTGATGAAACCGAAGATCAACTGCAAGCCATTGAGACTGTTCTTGAGGAGATGGCCTCCCCCAGACCCATGGATCGACTGGTCTGTGGTGATGTCGGCTTTGGTAAAACAGAGGTTGCCCTGCGCGCCACCTTTCGTGCCGCCATGGATGGTAAACAGGTGGCGATACTGACACCCACTACCATTTTAGCACAGCAACATTTTGAAACCTTCTCCAAACGTTTCGCCGTCTATCCAATCCATGTGGGTATTCTCTCCCGCTTTCGCACCGCCAGCCAACAGAAAAAAGATATCGCACGCGTCAAAACAGGTGATCTGGATGTGATCATCGGCACCCATCGTCTGCTGCAAGCGGATATCCAGTTTAAAGATCTTGGCTTGGTTGTGGTCGATGAAGAGCAGCGTTTTGGCGTCACCCATAAAGAGCGCCTGAAAAAATTACGCAGTACTGTGGATATTTTGACACTCACCGCCACGCCCATTCCACGTACATTGCACATGGCAATGACCGGTGTAAGGGATATCTCCATCATCGCCTCACCCCCTGCCGACCGCTTAACCATCCGTACTTTAGTGACACAATATGATCCTCAACAGGTGCGTGAAGCGATTTTACGAGAAATTTATCGCGGTGGGCAAGTTTTTTTCCTCTACAATCAAGTGAGTGATATCAATAAGATGGCGGATAAGATCGCTGAACTTGTTCCCGAAGCAAAAATTGGTGTCGCACATGGACAGATGCGTGATAGCCATTTGGAACGGATCATGCTTTCTTTCTATCAGCAAGAGTTCAATGTGCTTGTCTGCACAACCATTATCGAGAACGGTGTGGATATTCCCACCGCCAACACCATCATTATTCATCGTGCAGACAAATTTGGCCTGTCACAACTGCACCAGCTAAGAGGTCGGGTGGGTCGCTCCAAACTGAGAGCTTATGCCTATCTACTGATTCCTCACCCTCAACGCTTGAGCAAAGATGCGGTCAAACGATTTGATGCATTGGAATCTCTTGGGGATTTGGGTTCTGGTTTTATGTTGGCAACCCACGACCTAGAGATTCGCGGTGCAGGTAATATTTTAGGAGATGAGCAGTCCGGACAGATCAAAGAGGTGGGTTACTCACTTTACAGCCAGATGCTTGAAGAAGCTGTTCTAGAGCTGAAAAAAGAGCAGAGTGACGCTTCTCAACCTGCAACAGCAGGTGCTGTTCATAAAACAGAGTCGCCTGAAGATGCACCTCCGGTGATTAAACTGCATCTCTCTACCTTTATTCCAGAGGCTTATATTCCCGATGTACAGCAACGACTGAATCTTTATAAACGGATCGCCGAACTGGTTACACCGCAAGAAATTCAGGATATGCGTATCGAGTTGATCGACCGCTTCGGCAAACCACCACAACCGGTGGATAATCTACTAAAGCTTATTGATATCAAACAACTCTGCCGGAGATTCCGAATTATTAAACTGGAAGCCGGCCCAGGTGGCGTCTCTTTGCAGTTTCATGAGCAACCCACAGTCGATCCAGGCTCTATTTTAGCCATGATCCACAACGGCCATGGAACGGTACGTTTTAACCAGCAAAAACGCACCCTTGCTGTAACCCAACAGACATGGAGTGATCCCGCAATCCGTTTGCAGGAGGTCACCCATACACTCCATCAACTTAAACCGGCACCCCCCTAAAAAGCTGCTTCATTAAAATTTCAGGCTGCTCTGGGGGCAACCAGCGGTTAGGGATAAACTTATTCCTACTTTTTTTCAGAAGATATGCCATGATCGCGCAAGACTACTACCGCACACTGCAAGTATCCCCAGATGCCACCCAGGCGCAGGTCCGTCAAGCTTATCGCCGCCTGGCACGCCTCCACCATCCCGATCTAAATCACTCTCCTTTTGCAGAAGAGCGGTTTAAAAAGTTGGGAGAAGCCTACGAAACCCTTGGCAATCCCGATAAACGGGCACAGTATGACCAACTCTATCGGGAGCGGCAGCATACCACAACGGTCCGCCCCCGTAGCTATAAGAGCCACTACCGCCCCACCTCCCCCGGTCCAGACTACCCTCTGCGCCAGGAGCAGGAGGAGGAGCCCTTTAATGATATCTTTGGCTCAAACCGTTTCCGTTTTAATCGTAAACAAGAGCAGAGCAACCGCTTTAGCAGTCGCCGCTATAAAAAAGAAGAGGTGCCTGAAGATATCGAGGTTAAACTGCTGCTTCCCTTAGAGAATGCCGCACGGGGTGGTGTACAAGAGATCCGGGTTACCGCACCTGAGTTGGGTGGAACCCGTACTTTTCAAGTGGATATTCCCTGTGGTGTACGTCCTGGCTATCGTATTCGGTTGGCAAACCAGGGCCGTCGTTCTCCATTGGGAACACAGCGCGGTGATCTCTGTCTGATTGTCGATTATCCAGATCATCCCTGTTTCAGTCTGGAAGGTAATGATGTACATATGACATTGAAAATTACCCCCTGGGAAGCGGCGTTAGGTGAGAAAGTTACTCTTCCCTCACTGGATGGTCAGATCAAGGTTAAACTGCCTGAGGGCTCCTCCTCAGGGCGTAAGATTCGTTTGCGTAATAAGGGATTTCCTAAACGCATCTCTCCTCATGAAAATGGAGATATGTTGGTAACCCTGCAGATTGCCATTCCAGAACGTTTGACAACAGCGGAGAAACGGCTCTATCGCAAACTCTCCTCGACGTCCACTTTCCAACCTCGATTGCACTAAATTTAGGGAATCTTCTGGTTCAGCATTTCACCAATAGACTTTCGCTCCCTGACATCACAGCTTGAAAGAGATACTGTATATCTCTTTCAAGCCTTTATGATATCAATTTTCAGTACGCTTAATCCATATCAGGCATCGTCTGTAGCAAATATTGACGCTGCCCAATGGCTTTCAATCCCACAGCCGCTGCGGTCAGTTCATTCAGCCAACCCTGTTTTGTCTCTAAAGCCTTTTTATACCAACGCACAGCCCGCTGCTCATGCCCTAAAGCCAAAGCCGACTCCGCTAGATAAAAAAAAGCCTGACACCGCTGTCCCAAACGCTGTTTTCGATCACCATGCCATGTCTGCTCAACCAACTCTTTTTCACGTAATGCGCCTAAATAATAGCGCCCCACAGCCGCTGGCCAGGCTTTCTCTTTTTTCCAAAGATCTGTGTAAGCCTGCAACATTTTTTTGCCCTCCTTAAAACGCCGTAGACGCAACAACGCCACATAACGCCAAAGTACAGGATGATGCTTCTGCTGCAATGTGCTCTTCGATAAAAAAAGATCCAGATCCGAAGCCGCCTTTGCATACTCCTCAACAAGAAAATACGTAATACCACGAAGATAATATGTCTTATAACGCTGAGGATCAATCTTGAGTACTTGATTAAAATCATTTAATGCCTTATAAAAGTAACCCCCATCCTTATATGCCACCCCCCGATTATTCAAAACAATCAGACGATCTTCCTGATCCAGATTGCCCTGCTCAAGCGCCTGAGTAAAACGAAAAACAGCCCTTGAGAACTGCCCTAAGTCGGCTGAAATCAGACCTTTTTGTGCCTGAAGCGCCGCATTGGCTAAGACATGCCCAGAGGTTAAAAATATCAAAGAAAACAATAAGAAACGGCCTAAACAATGCCATGGACACTGCGTTACAACAGAGATCATTCCCATTCATATTTTCCAGTTGCAAGAAATCAAAGCCACATCACACAGAAACTTGACCCAGGAACAGACATCCACATACACTCTAGCATGTTTTCCTGATTTTCAAGGGTCATCTATTTTAAGCATGATACCATATTAAGCGCCATGACCTATTCTAATCACGATTCAACCTTAATTACCAATTTTTTTCTGGTACCCTAAACCAACCGTCTCCCTTTTAATCCATTGATATCGCTTGCCGACCCTTAAAGAGTAGAGGAGAGAAAAACGTGCCGTTGCACTTACGGAATGCCAATAAAAAACAACGCTCGATCCACCAACAACTTTTTCTCTGGCTCTTTAGCGTTCTCTCTTTGGCGCTTATTCTTGGTGGTAGCGGTATTATCGCAACACACCAGTTGATCAATAGTCAGAACCAACTGATTAACATCACCATCCCTTTAGAAGAGAGCAGCCATACCATCTCCTCTGTCATTGATCTCCTGCTGGAACGGCAATCCAGTTTTCTGCATACCCAGAGTGTTGCTGCACTCGAACGCTTTGAAGCACGACAAACCTATGAAACCATTTTAAACCGTGAGCTTAATGCATTAAAAGAGATTGATCACCTTTTGTATCATGATCTCATTCAGCGTCTGCAGGAACGTATATTTAAAACATTGTTAAAATATGACGATCATCTCTTCTCCACGGCAAAAAAACGTGCCCATCTCCAACAAAAGATTCTTTTAAAACAGCAGCAGTTCAATCAAGCCATGCAGAAGTATGGTCAGGCGATTCATACAACTTGCGGACAACTGGCCTCCTTAAATTCGCCTGCACAAAAAACCACACATTCGATTGATGCAACATCGGCACACTATACCTGTGCGCAGATTGCACTCAAAATGGCACTGCTCAATAATCTGAGTCAGCAAATCACCTCAGAATCACAGATCCAGCTTCTCTCCCACATTAAAAAACATCGTATTCTTCCTTTGATCCAATCCACCAATACCCTGTTGGTGGCACTTAAAAAACAGCTTCAGCCAAAATCCCATTTGCAATCCAAAGTAGAGACAATCAACGAGGATTTTAAAAACATCACACAGATATTGGTCGCCCCAGAACAGACAGCGCAGACAAACCCCACCACACTCTTATCTCTACAAAAGCAACGACAAAAATTAAATCGGATGCTAGAACAGGAGCAGGAGACCATCCGTCAGACCACACAGTCTGTAAAATCTGTACTCTACGAGTTGGAAGAGCGAGCCAAACAAGCGCAGAAAGATGTGATCCAAAATTCAGAGAATGTTTCAAAAAATAGTCAGATGGTCATCTATTTCACCCTTCTGATTGTCACCATGATCGTTGCAATCCTTGGATTCTTAACCACAGAACGCATTGTTCATCCTTTAAGATCGCTGTTTAAAACACTAGAAGAAGTTGAGAAAACAGGCAATTTCTCAGAACGTGTGGCGTATGACAGCAATGATGAAGTCGGTCATGCCATTCAAGCACTCAATCATCATCTGGAGCGTATTCAGCACACCACATACCATATGATCCAGGCGATACAGGCTTCCGCCCATGGCGATTTTAATCAGACCATGGATCTTCCCTTAAAAGGAGACCTCAAAACAATCCAAGATAATCTCAATCAACAGCTGCATGCCCTAAGTATCATTTATGACTCCCGTGTTATTCTCAACCGTCTCTTAGAGACAGCCTTAGAGCCGATGACACTGAAACAGCAGCTTCAAGCCATTTTAGATATTATCTTCTCAATCCCCTGGTTCTCTCTACTCCCCAAAGGGGCGATCTTTCTGGTCGATGAACAGACCAATGAACTGGTTTTAGCTGCGCATCATAACTTTGATCAACCTCTGTTCAATACTTGTAGCCGGATCAAACCCAATGTGTGTCTTTGTGGAAAAGCCTGGCAATCAAAAGAGGTGCTTTTTGCCGCGACTGTCGATGATCGCCATGATATTCTACCAGAAAATATCGAGCCCCATGGCCACTATATTGTTCCTATTCTGGCACGACAAAAATGTTACGGTGTCATCAATCTCTATGTACCACACAACCATATCCATAATCGAGAAGAAGAGGAGTTTCTTAAATCGGTTGCCAACACGGTGGTGGGCCTGATTGACCGACGTAATATAGAGATTCAACTTAAAGAGCAGGCTGAGATCGACAAACTCACCAAACTGCCTAACCGCGCCCTCTTCTATGAACGTCTGCGGCAACATCTGGCCATGGCGGCGCGCTCAAAGAATGAGTTGGTCCTGATGTTTATTGATCTGGACCGATTTAAGTTTGTCAATGACTCCTTAGGCCATGGCATTGGTGATCTCCTGCTCACCCAGGTGGCCAAACGTCTTCGGCTCTGTATTCGCCAATATGATACGGTCTCCCGTCTTGGGGGCGATGAATTTACCATCATTCTCCCGCAACTGACCCATGTCTGTTATGTTGAATTTGTGGCACGGCGCATTATTGAAGAACTGGAAAAACCGTTCTTCCTCGATCAACATCAGGTCTCGATCTCAGGCAGTATCGGTATTACCATCTTTCCCCACGATGCCGATACCTTAGAAACCCTGGTACAACGCGCCGATACCGCGATGTATCATGCCAAAGAGGCGGGTAAGGGCACATTTCAGTTCTATACCTCAGCAATGCAGGATAAGGCCCTAAAACGGCTGGATCTGGAACATGCACTGCGTACCGCCTTAGAGAATGAGGAGTTTATCCTCTACTATCAGCCTAAATTAAACTTAAAAGAGCACTGCATTACCGGTGCTGAAGCCCTGATTCGCTGGCATAATCCCAAAAAGGGTCTTATTCCACCCAATGAATTTATTCCACTTGCTGAGGAGACCGGTCTGATTGTTCCCATCGGTGCCTGGGTGTTGGAAACCGCCTGTAAGCAGAATAAAGAATGGCAGGATCAAGGTTATCCTCCGCTACGCATGGCGGTTAATCTCTCTGCACGACAGTTCTACCAATCCGACGAGCTGGTCCAGACCATCACCGAAATTTTAGATCAAACCAAGCTCTCCCCCCAACATCTTGAGTTGGAAATCACCGAGAGCATGGTGATGGAAAACTACGGTCAGGCGATCAACAGCATGAAAAAACTCAACGCAATGGATATCCATATTGCTGTCGATGACTTTGGCACCGGTTACTCCTCTTTGGGCTCACTGAAAAAATTCCCCATTAAAACACTTAAAATTGATCGCTCTTTTGTGCGCGAACTCACACCCCAATCTGATGATGCCGCCATCACCTCCAGTATTATATCGATGGCTCAAGCCCTTAATCTGCATGTTGTTGCTGAAGGTGTTGAAAGAAAAGAACAACTTGACTTTCTCACCCAACAGGCATGCCATGAAATTCAAGGCTACTTCTTTAGCCCACCACTGCCTGCGGATAAGTTTGAAAAATTGCTGCAACAACATCCAAAAATCTATTATAATCAAGATAGCACCGTATCAAACGCTTCATAGTACAGACGTATTTATATTCATCCTCGTCGTTACAAAACAGCAGCGCATTACAACCACGCTTAAAAGGAATTAGAAATCATGGCAAAACAGACCTCTGATCATGCATGGCTCCAGAAAACCAGTAAAGTCTTCAATCTGCTTCTCCAAGAGTACTCCGGCTTAGGGCTGCGCAACGCACTAGTTTTTACACTGGTCGCCAGCAAGCCGGGCATATCCACAGCAGAACTCACCCAGATTCTTGATGAGCCCACCTCTCTGATTATCAAAAGCGGTACCCAATTAGAACAGACTTTCCAACTGGTCACCCCCTGTGATCCCACACTGCCCAGTCGCCAACTCTGTTATAAACCTACCCCAAAAGGTGAAAAGCTCAGCCGAAAAATGGTTGAACAATACCACTAACGCTTACAATTATAAAAGATTATGCTCGACTATACTGCTTTTGCTCAACTGCTACTCGATTATTGCCTTGATGTCCAAAAAGGAGAGCATCTCTTAATCCGGGCTGCGACCACCACTGAGCCGCTGCTTAATGCACTCTACACCTTAAGCTTAAAGCGTCATGTGCATACCTGGATGAAAATCCATCTTCCCAACCAGGATCAACTCTTCTTTCAACATGCCGAAGAGCCGCTGCTCAACCATATTCATCCCACAGAAGCGCATCTGATTGAGCAGAGTGATAAGGTACTCTATATTCTCTCAGATACCCATATACTCCCCTACCCCGCAGCAGAAAAACGGCGACAGTTTCTTCTCAATCGACGCAACATTCAGGAGCTTTACCGCAAACGACGCTGGACATTAACCCTCTTTCCCACCGAAGCCCAAGCGAAAGCGGCGGGTATGACCGCACACTCCTTTGCCTCCTACTGTCGTGCCGCACTCTTCCTCGATCATGAAAATCCTGCCGATGCCTGGCGTGCGCTACGCCAGAGACAGGCCCGCCGCATCCAGCTCTTCCATGGCGGAAAAGAGATTCGCATCCTAGGCTCTGGCACAGATATCCGTTTCTCCATTGAGGGCCGTACCTTCATCAATAGCGATGGCAAACAGAATATGCCAAGTGGCGAGATCTATACCTCTCCCATTGATGAAAGCGTCGAAGGTGTTTTCACAGCTGATGCGCCGATCATCACCCGCGAAGGTGAGATTCAAGGGGTACGCTTACGTTTTCATCAGGGAGTTGTTGTTGAAGCTTCCGCCAAGAAGGGCGATCAAGCATTGCAGCATATTCTCAATACCGATGAAGGGAGCCGCCGCTTAGGTGAGTTTGGTATCGGCTGTAACCGTGGCATGAACCGCTTTATCAAAGAGATTCTCTACGATGAAAAAGTGGCGGGCACCATCCATCTCGCTCTGGGTAACAGCTATAGTGCAGCGGGCGGTACCAACAGCTCAATGATCCACTACGACTTTATCAAAACAATGTATCAGGATGGTGAAATCCTTCTCGATGGTGTGCCTGTCTACCAAAACGGTTACTTTATCACAGAAAATCAGCTTTAGTGATCAACCTTAAGAGCAGATTTTATAAAAAACCTTTTGTTCAATTGAAAGCAGGTATGATAATTCATGAGGATATTCATGAACTATCATACCCTCTGCTCAAAAACAACTAAAATAAGAAGTCCATAATAAAGACATCTTTTGTTCTTTATTATTAATCAGAAGAAGAACAGACGACGATCACTCATCAAGATAAGCAAATTATATAAACAGATATAAACTTGAAACAACTTCTCTATTCCGAATAGAACATTATAGTTGTAGCTATTCTGTCATAGTTTAGAAAAAAACAATTGAATTATTGAAGGTTTCTTTATATTATAGATCCATATAGATAGATTATCTTTAAGCGAGAGATCAATCATCACCCCAGGATACAAAAAAGGAGCGGACAATGACATTGCGAATCAGGTTCTTTTGTTTAATCGGTCTTTTGTGTCTCCACTATATACCATCGCTTCATGCACAGAACGATACCATCCTGCTTAAAGGGCCTGCATTTTCCGATCCTGATAAAATCTTTGATAAACCTCCAGCCTGGAAAGAGAAGACCATAACCTATGAACCCTGGGCAAAAGAGAAAAAACTCGCCATCCTGTTGGATCAACATCTCTACCCCGCTGTATTGCAAATGATTGAACAGTTTCGCCAACAAAAAAAGATTCCCCTAGCTATCCGTGAAGGCACCTGTGGTGTTGCAGAAAAGATGCTCAATAACAAGAGTATTGATATCGCCGGTTTCTGCTGCCCGCCATCCCATTGGGATCGACTACCTGGACTGGCATTCACCACGTTGGGTATCGCCTCACTTGCCATTATTGTGCACCCCGATAATCCCATTGATCAACTGAGCGAAGAGATGGTGCGCAAACTCTTTCGTGGTGATATTTATCATTGGTCAAAAGTTCCAGGTGCTGAGAATTTTAGTCTCCCCATCCAACCCATTGGCCGTTTTCACTGTAAAATTCGCCCCGGACACTGGCGCCACATTCTGAATTCCGAAGATGACTACAGCCCCAACTTAATGGAGATTGGCACCATTCCCGATATGATCGCCAGTGTCAGTCGTTATCCCGGCGCCATTGGCTACGAGGTCTTATGGGATCTGGATCGCTACAAAGATAAGGGCCAAGTTAAAGTAATCAAAGTGGGTCAGATCTCACCAAAGGATAACCAGGCACTAGCCCAGGGAAAATATCCATTCTATCGCCTCTATAATGTGACAAACTGGACCGCAAAACATCTCTATAATCCACAAGCCACCGCACTGACCAATATGATTTATGAGAATATCGCCCAGGTTAAAAAAAATTTCTACTTTGTTAATTGGAAAGCGCTTAAGAAAACAGGTTGGAAATTTAAAGCACGAGAGGTCATCGGAGCGCCCCAATGATTGTACGCATGGGCTCATCTCTCTGGATAAAACATACTCCACTGGCTGTTAAAATGCTTCTCTTTGTAGGAAGCATTGGTATGCTGACAGTTCTGACATTAGATTATATCGGTGGTAAAGAGATCTCCACAATCTTTGAAGGACATCTCTTAGAAGAGCTGGCAGAAAAGGCAGGGAAAGATCGTAATCGGCTGGACTATTTTTTTCGTCTTCAACGCCTGGCCCCTAAACTACTCGCCACCCATGATCGCCTTATCCTGCATGTCGAGAATGATCAAACAGTCTGGAAAACAAGAGCACAACCCAAGATCACGCCCCTACGTCGTGCAAACTGGCTCCCTAAAACCGCCATTCTACGTACCATCGCTCCTGCCTCTTTTTTTCTACTGCTCGATAATCAATATCGTATTCAAGAGATCACCCCTTTTGGCCGACAAAAATTTCCCAAAGCTCTGCTCACTTACGATTTTCCAGAAGCGATCCATGGCGCGCGCATTTCTCGTATCGGTGATGACGCCTATCTGATTGCCACCGCCCCCATCTATGATCAAGCCAGAAAACGTTTAGCAACATTGGCGCTGATTCATCCCTTAAACGAACAATTTCTTCTTAATGCGCAACGTTTTTCTCACTCTCGCGGTATTGTGGTCTTTATTAACAACACCCGCCAGACCGTGATCGGCAGCAGCCGTCCCGATCAAATTCCTGCACAGATGTCCACTACAGATCTGCGTAATCAGTTTGCTCTGGTGGGTAAAGAGTTCTTTGATTATGACTTTGTCTCTGATGTCTCCATTCAATATGCGACTGCAATCTCTAAACAACATCTGGCGGATCTTGTCCTCGACCTAACCCAACATAGTCGCAATTTTATCTTAATCGCTGGTATCATCTATATTGTTCTTTTCTCAATCATTATCTTCTGGATCTCACATCATATCAGTCGTGTGGTTAAAAGCATTGAACGTTTTTCACATAAAAAGATTCACGTCGCTCTTCCTAAGGTTCAATCACGGGATCGACTCTACCAACTGAGAAAAATCTCCGAGTATTTTATCGCTGAAATTTTTCGCGTCCAACAAGAACTCACCACCGAGCTAGCCGAACGCCGCCGGACAGAAAAAGAACTGCAACACTCTCTAAAGATTGTCAAAAAAACCCAGAATAAGTTGGTTCAGTCAGAGAAAATGGCCGCCTTAGGGAACCTGGTCGCCGGCATTGCTCACGAAATCAACACCCCTGTAGGTATTGCGGTCACCGCCTCCTCCTTTCTCGATACCAAAACAAAAGCATGTTGCTCTGCCTTCAAAGAGAATAAATTAACAAAAAGCCAATTTCAGGAGTATCTCAATACCGCTTTAGACTCCGCTAAGCTGATTCAAAATAATCTCTCCCGCGCCGCCGATCTTATCCGCAGCTTTAAACAGGTTGCTGTAGATCAAACCAGTGGAAAAGCTTCTGAGTTCATACTTAAAACCTATCTTGAGCAGGTTTTAGTCAGTCTACAACCTGCCATAAAAAAAACAGATCACAAAATTTTGCTCCGCTGTCCGGATCATCTGAAGATTAGAAGTTTCCCCGGTGCATTTTCCCAAATTATTACAAACTTCGTCATGAATTCGTTACATCATGGACTGGATACCAAAAAAGCAGGTATAATGAAGATTGATGTTCAGGAGATCCATGAACCTGAACACACACTCCAACTCTGCTATGAGGATGATGGCTGCGGTGCATCAAAAGAGGTTGTAAAACATATCTTTGATCCTTTTTACACCACACAAAGAGAACAGGGCGGTAGTGGCTTAGGCTTGCACATCGTGTTTAATCTCGTCGTCGGTACACTTGGCGGCACCATTCGATGTGAGAGTAAACCAGGACACGGTATGCGTTTCTTAATTGATCTTCCTCTATCTCGGACTGAGGAGAACAAAAAATAATGTTATTAAAATCTGCATGCTTCAAAACAGCCTTAAGTCTCTCCTCACCTCTTCTTAAACAACATGCCCTGACCTGGCACCTTTACACCATGCGCCATCACGATACGATGGGTGGTTCTCATATTCAGCACACCAACACAATGAACCAGGATAACCCATCCATGAGTAATGAGGATGATCTGCTCACATCGGCCGATGATGATGCTCTAATATTCTCTGAAGAAGAAAACAGCAATGACCATGCACCAGAATCGCTCCCAGAGAACGCTAAGAAATCCTGGAAAATTATGGTCATTGATGATGACTTAGAAGTGCATGCACTGACCAAACTGGTACTCAAAGATGTCACCTTTAAAGGACGTCCATTACAACTGATCAGCGGATACTCAGGTAAAGAAGCCAGACAACTGATTGAAACCCACTTTGATACCGCATTGATTCTCCTTGATGTGGTTATGGAGGAGATTGATGCCGGCCTCCATGTGGTGCGCCATATCCGTGAGGTACTGAAAAATCCCTTTGTCCGCATCATCTTAAGAACCGGTCAACCCGGTGATGTCCCCGAACAGGATGTGATTGTCCAATACCATATCAATGACTATAAAGAGAAAACAGAGCTTACCGATCAAAAGTTGATTACGGCGGTCATCACCGGCTTACGTACTTACGATGATCTACGCACCATCGAAGATCTGGTCTATGCCCATGATAAAATGGCGGTAAAAAAACGCCAGGCTGAAGATCAGTTTGCCATTGCATCACAAGTTTTCAATTCTGCGCTAGAGGAAGTCTCGGATCAATTACGTATCACCAGTAAAGTGGTGGAACATGCCCAGGAAGAGGTGATGATTCTCAATCAGGAAGGCGTGATCATCCAGATCAATCCCGCTTTTACTGAGAAAACCGGCTATACTGAAAACGAAATGCACGGCAGACTGCCCATTATTCTCAATCCAGAGTGGTATGGCCAGAAGTTTCCAGAGATTCTTAAAGAGCACCATCTTAATTCAACCTGGCAGGATGAAGTATGGCATCGACGTAAGAATGGAGAAACCTATCCCGTTCAACTTATCCTGACCCCTATCACCGACCGTAATCATAACATAACCCACTATGTGACTGTTGCGACTGACCTCTCTGAGATCAAACGCAGTGAAGCGGAACTCCACCATCGCCGCAACCACGATGCACTGACAGGATTGGCAAACCGGGAGCTCTTTTTTGATCGTTTAGAGCAGGCACTCTGCCTGGCTCGCCGCTATAATCAAGAATTGGCGGTACTGGTCTTTGATCTCGATCACTTTAAAAATGTCAACGATGCTTTGGGCTTTTCCGCTGGAGACCAGGTGTTGCATCAGGCTGCAAAAAGATTGGAGCGGATCATTCGGGGGGGGGATACCGCATGTCGCTTGGGCGGTGATGAGTTCGCCTTTATTATTCGTGAGATCGACTCTATTAAAAATGTCACCCGTGTGCTTGCCAAATTGAGACGAAGATTAGAACGACACTTCACCGTTCAAGAGCATAAGGTGGTTGTCACCGCCAGTATCGGCATTGCACTCTATCCCAACGATGCCGATGATGCCACAACACTTCTGAAGAATGCCCACGTTGCAGTCAGCCGAGCCAAAAAAGCAGGACGTAACTGTTTTCAGTTTTATACCGATGCCATGAGCACTGAAGCCAGCCAGCGCTTTCGCTTAGAAGCCTCTTTGCGTCAGGCGTTGGATAAAGATCAATTTACCCTGCTCTACCAACCAAAAATTGATCGATGCTCAGGCAGAATCACCAGCATGGAGGTGTTGATTCGTTGGATTCATCCCAAAGAGGGTATGATCTCACCGGCAGACTTTATCCCTCTGGCGGAGGAGACAGGACTGATTCTTCCCATAGGTACATGGGTTCTCAATGAGGCGTGTCAACAGACGAAGCAGTGGATCAATCAAGGATTAGGACCCTTGCGTGTTGCGGTAAACCTCTCTCCCAGGCAGTTTCAGGATGAAAAATTAATTGAAACGATCACCAATATCCTGGAAGAAACTGATCTTTCCCCTGAGTCACTGGAACTGGAGATTACAGAAAGCATGGTGATACACCATGCCGAAGATGCCATCAGTACCATGAAAAAACTGCGTCACTTAGGTCTCCATATCTCCATGGACGATTTTGGTACCGGATACTCTTCACTCAACTATCTTAAACGCTTCCCGATCCATACCTTAAAAATTGACCGCTCTTTTGTGCAGGATATTACCACACATGAGGAAGATGCTACCATCGTTACCACCATCATCTCCATGGCCAAGGCGCTGAAACTCTCTGTGGTTGCTGAAGGTGTGGAGACTGAAGCACAGAACGCCTTTTTAACAGAGAAAAAATGTGACGCTCTACAGGGCTATCTTTTTGGTAAACCCGAACCGGCTGAACAGTTTTATCAACGCCTGCGACAACAACAAGATAATCTTTAGTCAATTTTAAGAGGGATGAAAGAGATCATACCCTTCCCCTGGAATCGGCTGCCACTCCTCCTCTGGTCCTGGCTCCTCCTTTGGCCAACGGCTCAATATCGGTTCACTGCCCTCTAATGTGGCTTCTGGTGGCTCCTTATCCGCCAGTAGAGGCTGTTCATGAATATTGAATTCGGCCACATTGCAACTGAACTCCAGAGGAATGCCGTTGGGATCATAGGAGTAGATCGAACGGAAAAAACCGTGATCAATAATATCGGTCATCGGACGCTCTGCAGCGATCATCTTCTCAGCAATTAAAATCAGATCGGAATCATCTTCAACACCAATGGAAACATGATCAAAAACCTTCATCCCTTTAAAAGGATCACCATGACGGCGACATGGTGCAGGTTCAACCTCTGGCCACTCAAAAAACGCAATTAAACCGGTTCGATTGATCTCAAAATAGTATTGCCGATATCCTGGACGGCCATGACTATGCAGCAGTCGCATGCCTAAAAGATCTCGCCAGAAGTGGATTGTTTTATTGATATCATTTGTCGTAAAGGCAAGATGATGAACGCCTGTATAGTGGATCATATACACTCTCTTATGATAGACAAAAAGACTCCAGCAACAATGTTCATTATCTAAAAAGCCGATTCAAATCGCAAGGAAATCTTCCTTTGTGATTCAATAAAAAGTGCTTAAAAAAATCGATCAGAATTAGACAATAAGGTGAGCGTTTTTCTCAAGTTACATCTTGACATATCCACAGAAACCGCTTACAGTTTCCTCCAAAACATTGCTAAGAAAGACTGCAAGCTTTTCTGGACCTCCAAATAGAATCCCGGAACTCATAAATTCCAGATAAATACTTTAAAATAGATAATAAAGGTCATGCTTTAACTCTAGAAAATATCAAACAAATTGATCCCTCCCAGACTGTTTTTAGTTCATACACAGTCTTTAAGAATGGTTTGATCACTCCAACATTTTGCCCTCAATTAGGCTGACGTCCTCTGAAGACCTGTCAAAGAGGCATTGTATATCTGTCTTGAAGACCGTATTGTATAAATTGTCATCTGTCCTGCTATATTTATAGAGCCATTCCCATGGAAAAGAGTTCGTCTACCCATATACAACGCATCGCTGATCTGGAGGAGGGATTGAGCCAGATCGAAGCAAAAAACCAACAGCTTAAAACAGAGATCTCACAACTTCAAGCCAAAGAACAGGCGTTGCGTGAAAACGAACTGCGCTTTCATGCGATCACCCAGTATACCGCCGACGCCATTATCTCAACCAATGCGCAAGGAGAGATCCAACTCTGGAATCATGGTGCAGAACAGATCTTCGGTTGCACCGCAAAAAAGATGCATAAACAGAGTATTGCAGAAGTGATCCCTGATCTTCTACCCCTGATTCAACAACAGACCGCCCACCTAGCCATTGATACCGCAACCCCCCAAGCTTTAAATATGCCCGAAGAGATCCACGGTATTCATCAACAGAGTCAACAGAAACACCCCTTGGAGATCTCCGGATCAACCTGGACCAACAATCAAAGGCGTTATTTTTTATTTATCATCAAGGATATCACCGAATGTAAAAAAACCGCAGAACGTCTGGAACTGGCTAAAATGGTCTTTGATCACGCTAAAGAGGCGATTATTGTCACCGATCATCGACTGCACATCATTGATATCAATCCTGTATTTACCAGCATCACTGGATTTTCCAGAGAAGAGGTTCTCAATCGTCCCCTGGATCTGACCCGCTCCGGGCGTCATGGCCCAGAGTTTTTTGCCAATCTCTGGAAGCAACTGCTCTCCTATAATCTCTGGTCAGGAGAGATCTGGGATCGCCGTAAAGATGGTGAACTCTTTCCCAGTCGTTGTACCTTAAGTCTCATTGAAGACCGGGAGGGAAATCCCGCAAATTTTGTCGGCATCTTCTCCGATATCTCCGATATTAAAGCCACCGAAGCCCGTCTGACCCGTCTCGCCTACTACGACGCCCTCACTGAACTGCCTAACCGACTGCTCTTTAGAGAACGGCTCACCTATCATTGTCAACTGGCGGAGCGCTCCACCACCAAAAAAGTCGCCTTAATGTTTATTGATCTCGACCGTTTTAAGTATGTCAACGATACTTTTGGTCACGATGCGGGAGATCAACTGCTCATTGAGGTCTCACAACGCATAAAACAGTGTCTGCGTAAAAGCGATACAGTCGCCCGCTTAGGGGGCGATGAATTTACCGTCATTCTTCCTGAATTGAAACATCAGCAGCATGCGGCAACGGTTGCGGAAAAAATTATTACCAGCCTCTCTAAAGCGGTCACCCTACCCGATCATAATCAGGATGTCTTTATCGGCGCCAGTATCGGCATTGCATTCTATCCACGCGATGGTAAGAACTATGATGAGATTACCCGCAGTGCCGATACCGCCATGTATCACGCCAAAGAGGGTGGACGTGGCAATTATCGTTTTTTCACCCAGAGCATGAACGAAGAAGCCGTACAACAGATGACGCTGGATCGGGATATGCGCACCTCACTCAAAAAAGAGGAGTTCTTTCTTGTCTATCAGCCGAAAGTCGCCATTCCCAGTGGTCATCTGATTGGTATGGAGTCGCTCATTCGCTGGCGTCATCCACACATGGGCATTATTCCACCGGATGTTTTTATCACACTTGCTGAGGAGAATGGCTTGATCATCCCCTTGGGCGAGTGGGTACTTGAGCAAGCCTGTCAACAGAATAAACGGTGGCTGGATCAAGGGATGGCCTCACTACGGGTTGCAGTGAATCTCTCCGCCCGCCAGCTTCAGAAAGAGGAAGCATTTATTGAGACGCTAAAAAAAGTGCTGCATAAAACCGCACTTCCTCCTGAATATCTGGAACTGGAGATCACCGAAAGTATGGTGATGGAAGATGTTGAGAAGGTGATTGCCACACTTAAAGCCATTAAAGCTTTGGGTATCTATATCTCCATGGATGACTTTGGCACCGGCTACTCCTCCTTGAACTATCTTAAACGCCTCCCCATTGATGCATTAAAGATCGATAAATCCTTTGTCCGAGAACTCTCCTCCGATTCAGAGGACGCCGCCATTGTAACAGCAATCATCTCCATGGCGGACTCCTTAAACCTTAACGTGGTTGCCGAAGGGGTTGAAACCCCGGAACAGCTCCGTTTTCTCACCGAACAGCAGTGTGAAGAGGTACAGGGATACTACTTCTCCCCTCCTGTGCCTCAAGAGGCCTTTACCGAACTTCTAGAGGAGTGGCCCATCCGACACCCCTCCACTACACCAGAGATTGTTGTCCAACCTGAGAAACAGACTGCGATTGAACGCCCCTCCTCCACCCACACCTCTATTTAAGTGGCTTCGGTCAGGGAATAGAGACACAAGTTAATAACTTCTCAATCACATCGGTTGTTGTGATACCCTGGGCCTCCGCCTCCCATGTTAAAAGCAGACGATGACGCAGAACATCCGCCGCTAGATCAAGAATATCATCTGGTAAGACACTCTCCCTTCCCGATAGCCACGCCTGTGCTCTGGCAGCGCGATCCAAGGCCATGGTGGCGCGTGGGCTGGCACCTAAACGGATCATTAAAGCCAGTTCCTCTCCACGACCCTCCTTATCACATACGGCCGGATTGCGGGTTGTGGTTACCAGACGTACCAGATAATCTTCTAAGTTCTCAGCCATATGAATATCCAGTACTTCTAAGCGTGCAGCACGCAGTGTCTCCAGTGAGAGCCTATCCGGCTTCTTCTGAACAAGACGCGACTGTTTTGCCTCATGGCGCGTTAGCCTTAAGATCTCCTTCTCCATATCCTCTGGTGGATATCCAACCTCCACATGAAGAAGAAAACGATCCAACTGTGCTTCAGGAAGTGGATGGGTTCCCTCCTGCTCTAAAGGATTTTGTGTGGCCATCACCAGAAATGGATCAGGCAGATCACGGGTCTTTTGTCCTAAAGTGACCTGTCTCTCCGCCATCGCCTCTAAGAGTGCAGATTGGGCTTTAGGGGGCGCACGATTGATCTCATCGGCTAAAATCAGATGGTGGAAGATAGGCCCCGGTTGAAAAGAGAAACGTCCATCCTGTGGATGAAAAACATCCGTCCCTAAAATATCTGAAGGCAGAAGATCGGGCGTAAATTGAATCCGTTGAAAATCACAATCAACAAAAGAGGAGAGCATTTGAATCGCACGTGTTTTGGCGATCCCTGGCGGCCCTTCCACCAGTAGATGACCATCTGCAAGCAGTGCAATTAATAGACGACGCACCAGATGCTTCTGTCCTAAGACCAACCGATTTAGATGTGTCTCAACCTGCTCAAAAAGTTGATAAGATGTATCCATAAGCGTTTTGGTAACCATAAAAATTTGAAAAAGCAACCGACATCCAGCAGATAAAAAATGCAGGATATATCTATAAAGGAGACTAAGGATATGACAATTTAATCAATCTTTGATGAAAAATTGCATCCAGGCATTTTTAGCTGTAGGAAAATTTTATTCATCAAAAAAAATATTATACAATGAAAGCACTTTCAAGACGGAACCGAAATATCGCCCTATTTATCTAAACATTGATAAAACGCGGTTTCCTCCTGATCTCTGATGTAATGTACCGATATCTCTTCTCGATTATCAAGGTTAATCGATCATGAAACTACCCAATAATGCGCGTATCGCCATCATTGGTGGGGGGCCGGCGGGCTCTATGACCGGCTTTTTTCTCCTGGAACTGGCCGAGCGCATTGGCATGAAAATACATGTAGATATCTATGAGGCACGCAACTTCCAACGCCAGGGGCCCGCAGGCTGTAACATGTGCGCTGGTGTGGTCTCCGAATCTCTGGTACAGACCTTAGCTGCTGAGGGTATCAATCTCCCACCCATGGTTGTGCAGAGAGGAATTGACTCCTACGTACTGCACACCAGTGATCTCGATCCTGTCAAAATTCATACACCAACCGATGATCTACGTATCGCCACAGTCTACCGGGGTAGCGGTCCCCGTTTCACCAGTAAGGATAATGTCCCCTGGACCAGCTTTGATGCTTATCTATTGGATATCGCCAAGGAGAAAGGTGCTCAGATCATTCAACGCCGTGCTAAAGTGATCGCACTGGATGATGGCTTTCCAACGGTCACCTGCAAAAAGGGGGAAACAAAAAAATATGATTTTCTGGTGGGGGCTGTCGGCGTCAATTCTCCTACACTCAAAACCTTTGAAAATCTTGGATTTCTTTTTCAGGCACCAATCTGTTCCCGTGGATTTCTCTCTGAGGTCTATCTGGGACAGAAGAATACACAAAAGCATCTCGGTAATTCTATGCATATTTTCCTGCTAGATATCCCGGGATTGAAGTTTGCCGCGCTCATTCCGAAAGCGGAATATGTCACCATCTGTCTGTTGGGTGAACAGATCGATGCCCCACTGATTCGCAAATTTATGGAATCCCCGGAGGTGTTAGCATGTTTTCCACCAGGAATTCAGTTTAACTTTGCCCAGAGCAGTGGCTGTGCAATCGATGGAGACGCCTGTCACTGTATGCCGCGCTTAAACATTGGACCTGCAACACACCCCTACACCGACCGTATTGCCCTGGTGGGTGATGCGGCGGTCTCCCGCCTCTATAAGGATGGTATTGGTGCGGCTTATAATACCGCAAAAGCGTGCGCGGTAACCGCCATATTCTTAGGTATCGGTCGCAAAGATTTTAAAAAATTTTATGCCCCTATCTGCGACCGGATTGTCATGGATAACCGCATTGGCCGCGTGATCTTTTTTATCACGCTCTTCTACCAGAAGCTGCGGCTCTTAAGGCAGGGTATGGTTGAGATGGTGAAAAGTGAAAAAGCATCAGGAATCACCAGGCGCAGCATGAGTCGTGTTCTATGGGATACTTTTACCGGTAGCGCTACCTATCGTGAAATATTTTTCCGCTCACTACACCCGATCTTCTTTTTTCAACTGGGTCGCGCCACGTTACGCGGTCTCTTAAAACAGTTCATAAAAAACAAATAAAGAAAGTATTTCTTAAGTGAGACAAGCCAAAGTTCACCCAACCTCTTAAAGATCATTTTTTCTGAAAAAATAGCACAATGGCATGAGGAATGCATTCTAACTGAGTAACATATTCTAAGTTACACCGGACATTGGCTATAAAGTTTCCACAGCATTTAAGGAAATAATCTTAGGGGAAGGCGTTCATGGGGAAGCATTACAAAACCTTACCTCTACGGTATCGACGCAAGGTATCGAAAGAGGAGATCAATCAGCTTCCCATTCGTAAATGGAGTGGCAAAATTGAGTTAATCCGCTCCGTAAAAGCCTTGGCAAAGATCAAACCCAACCTTGAGAAAGAGACTTTTCTAGGCTTTGATACCGAAACACGACCCGCTTTTCGTAAAGGTGTATTTCATCGCCCGGCGCTTCTGCAACTGGCTGGAAGCAAGGTGGTCTATCTTATTCAGCTCAAAAACCTTTACAACTACGATATGCTCTGTGATATTTTGGAGGATCGGAAAATCTTCAAGGTGGGGGTTGGTCTTTCGCAGGACATCCAACAACTTCAGAGTGTATTCTCCTTTCGCGCACAAGGTTTTATCGATCTTGGCCAAATTGCAGAGAAAGCCGATATCCAGAGTCGTGGACTACGCAGTATGGCAGCAAGTTTATTAGGGTTTCGCATCTCCAAGCGCGCTCAATGCTCAAACTGGGCCCATCCCAAGCTACAACCCTTTCAGATCACCTATGCTGCAACCGATGCTTGGGTGAGTCGAGAGATCTTTCTTTTTATGCGCAACCATGACCTGATTGATCCAAACAGTAAGGATTATGTTAATCTAATCTGACGCCACACAGACCCGGTTCCTTCCGCTATTTTTTGCCTGATAGAGTGCCGCATCACCCCGCTCTAAAAGGTCGGTCAACGGCTCTTTCTGATGTCGCCATGCCACGCCACAACTGATGGTCAACTGATGGCCTTCCATCTCTCCGGGGAAGGTGAGTTGCGTCACCTGTTTGCGTACACGTTCTGCGATCTCTTCGGCATGGATCACATTCTGCCCCACCAGAAAAACCACAAACTCCTCTCCACCCAGACGTACCGGAATATCACTTGCTCTTGTTGTTAAGAGCAGCACCTCAGCCACCTGACGCAACACCTGGTCACCGGCATTATGGCCAAAGGTATCATTAACCTTCTTAAAAAAATCGATATCGAAGAGGGCTGCGGCCACAGGCGCATCTGGATCGCGATCATGGATATCAAAGAGCCGTCTTAGGGACTCCTGCATATAGAAACGTGTGTAGAGATTTGTTAAAGGGTCGCGGATCGATTGTTCATAAAAGCGCTGTCGCTCCTGATCCATCGAACGATAGATCGATTCACGTTCCACAGCCACCGCTAAAGAGACACTCGCCTCACTGAGCATCTGTTCAATCTCTTCATCCACGGAAATGGATTCACTCAGATGAAAAATAGTCACCGCTTTGACAGTTTGATGTCCTGGTGAGAAGAGCGGTAACAACAGACGCAGTGCGGTTTCTCCCTGATCGTAGTGATCTTTAGTAAAGGTTAAAAATGGACCCTGATGATTTTTCTGCCAGTGAACCCGGTCTTTACCCAAAAATGCGAGACACTCCACCGGTGGTTTTTCACTGATAGTGCCACGAAAACGGTTTTTTGGCCCCATATACCAGATCTCACCATTATCGAGTTGAGTATAGAACTCCAGTACCTGCACCGGAAAGAGCGGTTGCAGAAGTTTAAGCAGTACCATGGCGATCTCGTGGAAGTCGCGATGGAGAATCATGGTTTCTGTCAATGTGCGCAGCATACGATTGATGCCAGAGAGGCGATGCACATCGGAGTTTTTCCGGGTCAAAAGAAAGAGCCCACAATCGATACTCTTTAATCGCTCAAAGATAAACGAGACCAAATGCTCTGGAATCAAAGAGCCGTGCTGTGGCGCAATCATCTTGATTGGATACTTTTCCAGATTGAGCAATCCATGCAGCAGAATCTCTTGGCTGGGCATATAGTGTTCATGAAAGGGACGGATACTCTCAAAATAGCCCTCATCCTTTGCAACCAACGACCACTCCTCAGTAAATCCCCCAAAGATATCACTGGAGAAAAGGATGCCCGACGTTTCATCGAACGTACAGAAAGCTCCCGGAAAATGGAGATAGGGCGTAAAGATAAACCGAAGGGTACGTTCTCCTAGATCCAGCTTCCAATCAAATTTTTCTACACACGCCATATCCATCTTCAAGCCATAATGTTTCAAGAGCACATTGGTCCGCCAGTGGCTGAGAAGCATGGCATCATCACGGCAAATCAGTTGATCCAGCAAGGGCATGATTCCGGTGATATCAGGATCTTGGTGATGACAGATAAAATAACGTATATTATCGAGTGGGATGATCTGCTCCACTTTACGCAGGGTATGCTTAAAAGTTAGCTTGGAACCAGGGTCAAAGAGAACCGATTGATCACCCTGTTCCAACAGATAAGCATGACACTGAAAGGGATCTCCTGGCAGATAATGACCTACCCACCACACATGGTCTGCAATCTGTATGGCTTGTGTTGTATCAGCAGCGGAGATTTCCGCTAAGGGGCGCAATCTTGGCATAACAAAAAAGTCAGTTATAAGTCAAAAAGAAGAGTATAAGTTTACTACCATAACAGTGAATAGCGATTGGCTCAAAGATCTTCTCACAATATTTTTTATAGGGCACAAAACAGTACAGTTTATATATTGAGATATAATTTAATATATAAAAAAAAGATCGTTGCTTTAATAAACGACTAAAAAATGATAAGCTTTATTAAGCAGGGAGTGGCATTAGCTGAAAGATATCCTTATATACGCTCCTTAAAAAATGATGCAAGCAGCCTGTTTTTTCTCCCCCATTATTTCTTCTCCAACTGTAAAAATAAAGTCGTGTTGGTATGGATGTTAGTACATGTCTAAAAAAAGCCGGTTTAAAAGCCACCTTACCCCGTCTTAAGGTACTCACTCTTTTTTCTGCGGATAAAAGCCAACATTTAACTGCCGATGATGTTTATAAACAGCTTTTAGCGCGGGGAGAAGAGATCGGACTGGCCACGATCTATCGTGTACTCACCCAGTTTGAGAGTGCAGATATCCTGATTCGACACCATTTTGAGAGTGGGAAAGCGGTTTTTGAATATAATCAAGGTGATCACCACGATCATCTGGTCTGTCTACAGTGTGGTGCCGTTGAAGAGTTTTATGATGAGAGTATCGAGAGGAGACAAGAGGAGATTGCAACAGAACGCGGCTTCGTTGTAAGAAGTCATGCACTCTATCTCTACGTTGACTGTGTACGTCCTGACTGCCCCAACCGTCAAAAAGAGGATGGCGACTAAAATATTTTTCCCCGAATTAAAAGTCTGTGTTAAAAATCTCTTCAATTAAAAAAAAAGACTCCAAGAGCATCATGCTTTTGGAGTCTTTTTTCCCATAATTAAAACTTCTATACACTCTGATTCGATCTTTAATCAACGAAAAGAGGCCAGAGAAGCAGAACACGAACAACTCCATCCCATCTTAATCAGACAGAACAGAACATCGGTTACAAAGTTTTATACAGCGACAACATCGACAGCTTTCAGCCCTTTAGGGCCTTGTGTTACCTGATATTCGACGCGCTGCCCATCATCCAGGGAAGCAAATCCCCGACGACGGATGCCGGTATGATGGACAAAAACATCGCCACCTTGGTCACGCTGAATAAACCCGTAACCCTTTTGGTCGTTGAACCATTTCACAGTTCCGGTTTCCCGACCTTCCATGATAAAATCCTCAAATAGTAATGGATACTTAACTTCAAAAACGGTACTTCAAAGGCTCTCTATAGATTAAGGCTTTAGTCCAACCATTTTTGAATCACTTCACGCTTTAGAGCAACACATTTATAAACGCTTTCGCTCTAAAGCAATAAACATCATTTAGACAGTCACAACGTCTACGGCTTTCAACCCTTTAGGGCCTTGAGTAACCTGATATTCAACACGTTGACCATCATCCAGCGAGGCAAATCCACGACGACGAATTCCGGTATGATGAACAAAAACATCACCGCCCTGATCGCGTTGGATAAACCCATAGCCTTTCTGGTCGTTGAACCATTTGACTGTACCGGTTTCCCGACCTTCCATGATAAACTCCTAAAATAGTACGACAACAGTGGAACCGGCTTTACAAAACAGGTTTCCACACTTGATAATCAAGGTTGATCCAACCCTGAAATGAAACATTATTCTCATACACTACAGCAATTTTGCATACTCTGCAAAGGGCTGCATTGAAAAAAATGGCTTTTTATTTTTATTGCCATTAAAGGACAACAGGTTATTTAAACGCTACTCTATCTTCTTTGCAACACGCGTTAGAATGCGATTGTTTTTATCCAGTCGTTCGATCATCAATGAGATTAACTGATCTTTCAACTTCTCGCGTGTAAATACGCCTAAATAAGCCATAATGGCGCTATCAAGGGCCAGAACAAGGCTGGCATACTCCGCCTCCACCCCTGCTAGGCGGATATTATACTCTTTACTCAGTGCGCCTTCACCAAAACAGGTGCCCACAGAGAGGAAGCCTACGGGATGTCCTAGATCTTTTTTAACGATGCGCGCCGCACCGGAGAGAAGAATATAGACATGCTCTCCACGCTGGCCCTCATAGATAATCGGCTCATTCTGCTCATAGATTCTAAAGTTTGGTACCGCCCGCGCCACACGGTAGATCTCATAGGGAGAGAGATTTGAGAAGACAGGGATCTTCTTAACATATTTATAGAGCGCTTCACTCTGAAGGGATTGCGGTAGAATGAGATCTTCAGGAGGTGGTTGATGCCCATCAATAAGATTGGAAGTCATGGTCAGCTTGGCTAAAGAAGGCGATGAATAGAGTTTACGCTCCTGGTTCGCCAAACGACGGATCAACTGCTCTAAAATGGAGTCTTTCAGTTTTTCACGGACATCCGCACTTAAGTGAGGCAGTGTTGAGGGAGAGATCGCCAACACCATGGTGGGTTCTGCAGCGATGGCGTGGGTGAGACGTTTTCTGGGAGTAAGAAAGGAGATCTCACCAAACATATGGCCGGGCATCAGACGGTTAAGCATCTGATCCACACCCTCTTTGACAATATTTACTTCACCCTGCAGCAGAATATAGAGATCACGGTCATCGCTATCCTGCTGAACGATATACTCCCCTACACCAAAACGCCGAATATGGGCATCTTGGAGGGAGATATACTCTCTTTCATAGCTGTTAAATGTTTTAAAGAAAGCTAGTGCACTGACAATGCGGATAATGGCCTTGGTCTTTTCAATCTGACGTTCATCATGTAAGAAGGCATCATCATCTGGAATGCATTCAATCTCTGGCTCTTCGGGCTCCAGTGACGCCTCATCAGGGGGTCGTGTATCCTCCTCAGTTAACACCACATGTGCTGAAATCTCTGATTCAGGGATCTGCCGTTCATACTCTGATCGATATTCTGGTTCAGCAGGATCATCTTTTACAGCGGTGGGTTGACTCAGAAGATCATAAAGAGATTCAGGATAGAAGAGTTCAAAAGTAAACTGCCCCGCACGAATTTTATCCTGCTCATTTAAGGGCGTAAAATGGCATCCGACCTCGGAACCATTGAGAATGGTTCCGGTAATGGAGTCACAATCTTTGATATAGAACTGATCATTTTTGACATGAATATCAAAGTGGCGTAACGATATGGAGTAGTCTCGTACGACCATGCTGTTTACATCTTCACGCCCCAAAGAGAACACGCCCTCTTCAGTAACCGTATCCCGCGTGCGCACCAGAGGAAAAATAAGCAGCGCCGAATGCTGTTGAAACGACTGTTGGCGCATACGGGTTGTGTGTGCACCAAAGAGCGTTACATACTGAAACTCCTTCACAAACTGAACTTTTGATGTATTCTTGGCAAAATCATGCAACACAGCAAAGTTTACGCGACCATTTTTATCGATGGCGATTTTGCTCCGACCCAATACATTTTTTAGTACACCGGTAAACATAAGCCCACATGCTTTCTTAAAAAATGGTTTAAATGCGCAACTAAAGACAGATGCCCCCGTCCACGCCTTAGATTCTGCAAATCGATAAACGAAAGCGATTTTTAACCTGATTTAACTTATAAGAATTAAACCAAGCAAGATTCGCTCCACAACAAAAGAAGCCATGATAACCGCCGTATGAGAGATCGGTTTTCTCCAATGGAACCAACCCACATAAAAAAGAAATATTTTAACCGAAAAAGTGAACTATTAAAAGAGAAATTATCTGGATATCTACACAATCAGTAGATATCCAGTCCAGCTATACTATTTTGATCGCTCTGATTTTTTAAACCCCTCCTGAAGTGTTCCTAAAAGCAGTGCAGGATTACTCATCACCTCAGATGGTAGGAAAAAAACCTTATTGTTACTGGCTGCCAAAGTCTCTAACACACGCAGACTACGTTGTGCAATAAAAGCGTGATTCACCCCCTGCGCCAGTTTTTTATTGACTAGAACCTGCGTCTCCGCCTCTTTTAGATCAACCTGCTGCTGTTTAATCGCCACAGCCAGCGCAGCCTCAGCCTCTTTAAGCTTTACCAATTTATCTGCTTCCGCCCGCTGAATGGCAATACGTCGCTCTTTGGCGGCTTCCTGGGCCCGGATAATCACTTGAGGTGGTTGCAGACCCGCAACACTCAGCCGGATTGGTTGAATGGGCATGCCAGCTAATTTCTGAGAGACCTCCTGTACCAGTGCACGAGAGATCTTATCCCGCTTGGTCAGGGTATCATAGATCGAATATTTTGCCAGAACCGCACGCGCAGACTCCCGTACCACCGGTTGTGCGTAGGTCATATAGACCTTCTTGATTGATATCAGACTGACGCGGCTATTCCTCCGTTTTGCGGTGATCCGCGCAAAAATTTTCTCCACATTCGCAGGCTTATTTGAGATCGCAAATGTACCTCGCAGATCCACCTTAAGATTGAGACGATCTTTAGGCATATAGAGCGTCATCTGTTCTCGAATCGCATAATCGGAGGCTTCCGCTAAGATAATGCTGTCACACACCATACAGAAACTGGTCAGACGAATTTTACTCGGTGGAATAATCCCCGGTGCCAATCCATCCGGTGTTGAGAGTTTTCCAACATGTGCAGGTGGTATCTCTACCATCTCTCCACAACCACTTAATAGAGGAAGCATAAACAACCCCAACAGGAGAGAACGCCACCATGATTTTTTTATAAAAACCTGCTTACTCTTCCGACCCACAACACCATAGAACATCCATCCACTCCTTAATTTTTTTATCATCCCATTAAATAATCAGATTCCATACTCTATCAAGCCTATGAAAAAGAAGCAAGTTAAGACTTTCTCTCTCCTGTTATTTCATTTTTTGCACTAAGTTAGTTGCTTTGGGGAACTAACTAAGGTAAGCTGACTCTAAGTTCTCAAACACCGCACATTTAAGAATCAATATCAAATCAACAAAACGTTCACAAAGGGTATGATCATGAAGACGTTCCATTATAAGACCACCCACACCATTGCCAGTTTCGATGTGGATGCACAAAACTGCTTCACACCCCTCTGCCCCGATGAACTCCCTGTTCCTGAGGGCACGGAAGTGGTGAAGGAGCTTAATCTCCAAGCTAAAAAAGCCCGTCTGCGTATCGGCTCAAAAGATGCCCACACTCCCCATGCCATCTGGGTGGCCAACCCTAACCAACCCCAGTTTTCCCCTATCGAGGGAGAGAATGTCGATATACGCTGGAATATCCATGCGGTTCCAGGAACCACCGGATTCCAACTGATTCATGGTCTACCCCCAATCACAGCCTACGACTTTTTTGTCTGGAAAGGGATCGAGCCCGATATGCACCCCTATGGCGCCTGTTATCATGATCTGGCAGAAAAAATGAGTACTGGCGTCATCGAATATCTCAAGCAACAACAGATTCAAACCATTCTTATCGGTGGGCTGGCCACAGATTACTGTGTTAAGAATACCGCACAACAACTCAATGCGGCGGGCTTTGAGGTGGTGATTAATCTGGCCGCCTGTCGAGGTGTTAACCCCCAGAGCACAAAACAGGCGCTCTCAGAGATGCAACAGGAGGGCATCCATCTGGTCACCTCCGCTAAGCAGATCCAACCGATGAAATAACAACGTTTAAAAATCCTTTGACGGAGATCTTTAATATGATTATTCAATCACTCCTTGATACCGATCTCTATAAACTCACCATGATGCAGTTGATTTTCCACCGCTATCCCATGGTGACCACCAAATACCGTTTTCAGTGTCGTACCCAGGGCGTTGATCTGCGTCCAATAAAAAAAGAGTTGCAACAAGAGATCAATAACTGGTGCCAGCTTCGTTTCACCACAGATGAACTTGATTATCTCTCTACCCTCCCCTACTTCCAGGAAGATTTCCTGCTCTTCTTAGAAGATTACCGCTCTAAAAGGCGCTTTGTAAAAATTGATAACAGCAAAGAGCAGTTGGAGATTGAAATCTCTGGACTCTGGCTTCAAACCATCCTCTTTGAAGTACCACTTCTCTCTTTGGTGAACGAACTCTATTTTCGCCAAAACTACCTGACACCCGATCTTCATGAAGGCCGGATAAGATTGCAAAAGAAGATCGATCTTATTAAAAAACATCCACAAGGAGAACATTTTAACTTCTCTGACTTTGGCACCCGACGCCGCTTCTCCAGGCACTGGCACTACGAGGTAATACAAACCCTCTCTGAGCAACTCGCCAACCACAACTTTGCCACCAGCAATGTGGCACTGGCGAAACAGTTTAACCTGCAACCTGTGGGGACAATGGCCCATGAATATCTGCAAGCCTTCCAAGCGCTAGTACCGCTCCATCGCAGTCAGCATGAAGCCTTAAAAGTGTGGACAGAGGAGTATCGCGGCCATTTAGGTATTGCGCTCTCTGATGTCTGTGGGTTTAAAGCCTTTCTCAACGATTTTGATCTTCACTTAAGCAAACTCTATGATGGCGCCCGGCATGATTCGGGTAACCCCTACACCTGGGGAGAACAGTTAATCGATCACTATCAGAGACAGAATATCGATCCAAAACAGAAAACCCTGGTCTTCTCTGATGGCCTGACTGTGGTGAGTGCTCTGAAACTTTTCGATCATTTTCGTCACCAGAGTCGTACCGCATTTGGCATTGGTACACATCTGACCAATGATATGGGCCATAAAGCATTGCAAATTGTCATCAAAATGGTGACGTGCCAGGGACAACCGGTCGCAAAAATAAGCGACTCTCCAGGTAAAACGGTTTGTCAGGATGAGATCTATCTCGCCTGGTTGCGTCAGGTATTCAGATCATAATGGTTCACCCCCCCTTTAAAGATGATCCGGAGTCCATCATGCATATCCATATCGTACAGGAAAATTTTACCGTTGGAGATTTCGACGGCAACCGTCAGCGGATCGAAAAGCACCTGTTTCAACAAAACCCTTCAGAAGAGCGGCTTTTTCTCTTCTCGGAACTGGCACTTTGCGGCTATCCTCCCATGGATCTTTTAGAACGCCCCCATTTTCTTGATGAACAGAACAAGGCGTTTAAAAAACTTCAACAAAGCAGTCAACGCCACAAAAGTGCGATTGCTGTAGGACATGTGGTTAAAAATCCCCACGCTGGACAACCCTTCCTCAATGCGGTCTCTATTTTAAAACAGGGAGAGGTGCTTCATACCTTCTATAAACAACTGCTACCCACTTACGATATTTTTGATGAAGCACGCTACTTTGCACCAGGTCCACCCACTAAAATCTGGCACTGGCAAGGGTGGCGCCTTGGTCTGCTGATCTGTGAGGATGCCTGGAATCACCAGACAGAGCCCGCACGTTACAAGGATAATCCCGTCTTAGACCTTATCCAACAGAAGATTGATGCCTTGCTGCTGATTAATGCATCACCAGCAGAGTACAATAAAGCTCAAACCCGTGATCACTACTTCTCTCAGATCGCCAGAGCGCATCAGCTTCCCATTGTTTATGTCAACCAGGTCGGTGGCCATGATGAAATTATCTTTGATGGCGGTAGTTTTGTCTTAAACTTTAAGGGAGAACAACAAGCCCAACTGCCGACACACCAGGAGGCGGATCAACAGATCATTCTCTCTAAAAAACAGAGCCACCATCCCATCACGATCTCAACGGGATCATCCTATCCTGAAAAGGGATACCCAGAAATAAAAAGCATGTTTCATTATCAACAGATTAAGCTTGGTCTTAAGGACTATATGACACGCTGTCAATTTTCATCGGTGGTGATCGGACTCTCCGGTGGCATCGATAGCGCCCTCACCCTCACCTTAGCACGATCCGTTCTGCCCAAAGAGAAGGTGACCGCCATCACCATGCCCTCGCGCTACTCCTCTAAGGGAAGCATCACCGATTCTAAAGCGATCTGTGATAACTTAGGCGTTCAATTGATCACCATTCCAATTGAGGAGAACTTCATCCTGGCCAAAAAACGTTTTCACCACGCTTTTAATGAGCCCCCCTCTCCACTGACCCAGGAGAATATGCAGGCGCGCATACGGGGCCAGATCCTGATGGAATACGCCAATCACTATCACGCCCTGCTTTTGGCCACAGGAAATAAAAGTGAACTGGCGGTAGGATACGCGACCCTCTATGGTGATATGAATGGTGGTTTAAACCTTATCGGTGATCTCTATAAAACCGAGGTTTACGCCCTGGCTGCTTATCTCAATAACCAGATCTCACCCGCGCCTATTCCAACAGCAATTTTAAACAAAGAGCCCTCAGCCGAACTCTCCGCGGGCCAGAAAGATCGGGATAGCCTCCCCCCCTATCCCCATCTGGATGCCATCCTACGCCTGACACTGGAATTTAAGATGCTTTCAGAACAGGAGAAAAAACATTGCTATAAACAGATTGATCATGTATCAAAACAAACCATCCAGAAGATTCAAAAACAGGTTGACCATGCGGAGTTTAAACGACGTCAGGCACCTCCGGTCATTCGTATGCGACATCGCGCCTTTGGCGTAGGTTGGCGCATGCCAATTGCCCATAACTTCCCAAACACATCCACAATATACAGAAAATAGATAACATATCCCCCTAAAATATCACCTAAAAAGCGACACCAGCCAAGTGTCGCTTTTTTATAGGTCATCTTTATTAAAAGCACTTTAATATTAGGTATATTACAGCCTGTGTTGACATTGTGATATGAATCAGATTATAAATGACTTTTAATAACAGAGTATCAAGAAAACAACACTTTAAGGAATGTTATCATGACACTAGACTTAGACAACTGTACAGAATCCACACAACCAGGCACAATTTGCCAACTAAAAGTATCACAACTCAACCCAACCCAAAGCGGCATCGGCTTGATGGAGATTGATGCCAAAGTTGAAAAACTGGCTAAAAAAAGCAAAAAGAAACTCCAGGATTATCTGTTCTCAAAACCCGTGCCCATTATCATCGGTCCTCAAGGCAAATTTTACCTCACCGACCACCACCATCTCAGTTACGCACTCTGGATCACAGCAAAAAACAAAAACAAAGCTGGACTCACACCAGAGAATGCAGCCGTTGTGGTTGAAGTCAAAGCCAACTGGCGCGCATATAATGATGAATACAGATTTTGGAAACGCATGGTTAAAGAGGGGAATGTCTACCTTTTTGATCATACCGGGGGCGGTCCTATCCAGCCTAAGGAACTCCCACAACAGATCTCTGAAATGAAAAATGATATCTATCGCAGCCTAGCCTGGAAAATGCGCGAGGTGAAAGTCTATCTTAAAGATCCTGCCAATCCACTCTTTGCTGAATTTATCTGGGCTGACTTTTTCCGCAAAAATCTGATTATCGATAAAAATGTCCTTAAAAATCGCTACTCCGCCAAAGAAGCCAAATTTGAGAACCCCTGCAACAGTTACGAACTCAGATGTTGCCGCAAAAAGCTCTCGCGAAGTAAAAACAAAAATCTAAAAACAGGCTGTGACGACTTTAAAGCACTGCTCATGGAAGCGCGCGGTCTTGCCATCTCGGCGGCCGCAAAAGGACTCCCCGGTTACACCGGTAACCAATAAGCAGGTGCAACCGAATCATTAAAGGGGGAACGTCCCCCTTTTAACTATAAATCTTTTAATAAAAATCTAAATTATCTATTGACGACATCACCGAATAATGCGCTATATTCAGGATCTGTATACGCTTAAATGGATTTTCAGAAAAGCGGAAAAAATATTTGAAAATTTTGCCCGACTATTTTATAATGCTGCTGTTGATTTTGTTGTTACTATAAGGCCTCTCTCCAAGGGTGGTCTTTTACAAAAGCAACCCACGTTAACCTTATCTATAAAAGATAGACAATTAAGGAAAAATTTGCATACATTGGACGCACTTAAATGCGCGCCACAATGGATGACTCTTCGCTCTTTCTAAGAGAATATTTTTCTTTGCTAAGTCTATTAAAACAGTAGGTTACAATACGCAGAGGATCTCACTTCAAGCGCTTTAGAATCTATTAGGCATATATTTTGTATAATACTCTTAAAGTTGCAGTCAGCGCAGTACCCTCGCCCTAAACATAAAAAATTAAAGTCATTTCGAAACATTCATCCATTTTGGAATAGTCGCTCTTCTCCCAACAATTAATAAAGAAAGCGACATCACCCAGGAGGAAAAACAGATTATGCCACGTTCCCTACTCTCCCTTGCTGTTGCCGGACTACTCTCTTCCAGTCTCATTATCAATGCTCACGCCGTCAGCGAAGATGACCAGTTCGATCATCTAGACGATGATGTCGAAACTGAAGTGATCATTGAAGATACTGACACTGAAGATTTTCTCACTGAGGACGAAACCACCGAAGAAACCACTGAAGAGACTGCTGAGGAAACCACCGAAGAAACCACCGAAGAGACTGCTGAGGTAACCCCAGAGGTTGCGGAAGAGATTGCTGAAATTGAGCAAGAGATTGCTGAAATTGAGCAAGGAGCAACCGAAGCCGCTGAACAGGCCGAACAGATTGTCGAACAGGTTGAAGCAATTGAACCGCCTGACGTCGTGGAAACCGATGCAATCAACCATATTCAACTCGGTGACTCCCAGGTTGATGCAATCGGTGGTGAAGAGGTCAACGCGGAACAGGCCGAACAGATCATTGAAACCGCTGTTGAAAACTTTATTGAAGAAGCCGCCGAACAAGATCTCTCTGTCCAAGAGATGGTTCAATCTGCAGTAAACAGCGCTGGTGACGATAACAAAGGGCTGGTCGCTCAACAAATCGTTGAACAGCTCGCTGCCAACCAGACGGATGTTGCTAAATCAGAGCTGGCAACAGTCGCGATCCTCTCCGTTGAAGGTGAGCAACAAGCTGAAATGGCTGAGTCTGTTATGGAAACCATTGAAGCTGAAGCACAGGTTGAAATGGCTGCAACCGCCATGAAATCTGTCGCTGATGACGCCAAAGCCCAAGTTGGTGCCTCCATGGTTGCCGGTGCAGATGAAACAAAACAGGCGGAAGTCGCTGCCGTGGCAATGAATCAGATTCCTGAAGCAGAGCAAGCAGAGTTTGCTGGGAACATGATCGAAGAGGTTGCCATTGAGCAGAAGGTCGAAGTGGCCGCCGCCGCCATCGAAGCCGCTGCCCCTGAACAAAAAGCAGAAGTCGCACAGGTACTGGTGACTAAAGGTGTTGCAAATATGTTTGCAGCCCCAGCAGAGACTGCTACCGCTGCACCCGCTCCTACCACTGAGGTTGCTGCTAAAGCCGCTGAACTGGTCACAACCGCTGTGGGCGCTATTGAGACCGAAGCCGCACAAGAGACCGCTGTTGTGGCCGCGTTGAGTAACGTGCCACCAGAGGCTGTCGATGCTGTGATCGAGAATATGATCAAAGGGCTTCAAGGCAACAAAAAGATTAAAAATAAAGGCAAGCTGATCGCCATGCTCAAACAGAGACAAAATAAACCAGCCCAGTCTCAAGGCGGTGGCGTTGGTGGAAACCAATAAGCCATCAACCTAAGGGCAAATATATTCATAAAAGCAAGAGGGTACGATCACTGTTATCGTACCCTCTTTTTTTTTAAGCTTAAACAAGATTGCAAACGCTTACAAAAACCATCCCAACACCATAAAAAAAAGCCATGTCTATAACAGACACAGCTTTTAAATCATAAAAATCTTTTTATCAATCGATTGCAGTTAAGGGGATAGACTGGCCTAAACTAAAACGTATGAGTGGAAACATCTCAGCTTGTAATGTCGTGATATGCGTATAGCCTGTCACCGGGTGCGTCTCCCAGAAAAACTGTTGATCATCCAGATACCAAACCTGCTCATGAGGATGACGAAACGCAAACAGCGGTAAAATATCGGCAGAGAGCCAGGACCAATCCGATGACTGCAAAGAGAGGGGCGTCTCTACACGCGCAAAAAAGATCCAGGTTGCCCGTTGATCTCTGATTTGTGAAACTAGTGTTGAAGGAAGTGGAATCAAAACAATGACGAAATCTGCTGAGAAACAACAAAAACTTTGACGGAAACTTTCCCGATCTCCATGCCAATAGAGAATCGACGCCTGCTGTCGTTCCCAAGCAAGTGCCGTTGAGATCTCACAGGCTAAAGGCCCGCGTGTTTCATCAGAAATAATTAAAAAACGCCGATCCTTCGCTTCTTCAGCAATATTTAAAGCCGCCAACATCTGTGTAATACGCTGCTGGCGCCAATGCTGATCGGCTTCACTCTCCACCACACCCCAGGGAAACCGCTTTCCATAACGACTCCACGGCAAAATTGTCCAGGCAATTTCCTCTTGGTCGGCAATACAGTCTAGCAAACCTTGTGTGTTAAAAAAGTCCGATTCTGAAAAAAAAGGAATCTCCGCCACACACTGTGGCCGCTTTAAGAGCGTCTTTTTATAAAAAGGGATATGATCCCAAGCCTTCTGGGCAACATGAAGTAGCGTCGATGTCATGAGATCTCCCCAAAATTAATAGATCACTGTCGATGATCCAGAGACAGCAACGGGTGCTGGAACCGCCATCGGCGACATACTGGGATAGATCATCGCAGGAGCAGCAGGTTGTCTGACAGCTTTTGGCCCCGGCATAACCATCGGTGCATGAGGATAGATGGCGACAGGCTGACGCGGTATCAGCATAGGACGCGGCATTGCACCAACGGCTACAGGCGCGTGTAAGGGTACAATAGGCATAACCTTCTGTGGCTTAACCTTCTGTGGCTTAATCGTTTGATGGATCGATGTATTTGGTGATTTTACAACTACCTGCTTTGGTTTAATAATACGATTGTTGATCGTCACCGGCCCCGATGAACAGGGAATCCCAGTCACACAGGATGATGGCGGCCGCGATAAACAGGGTGAAACACCACAGGCAAAAGATCCATCTGGATACGGATACATCGGAACAACAGGAACCGCACATCCTGTCATCAACAGCCCCCCAAATATCAAAAGATATGTGCTTCTCAATAAAAGCGTATAAGATTTCAACATGGATCACTCCTAAACCATATCATCCTACTTCACCTTAATATAAATAAAGTGGCATAAGGTATGCATGGTAATCTATTAATTAAACAAACGATCTATAAGAATGTGCCAATCGCACATCTATCCCACACCATGGAATGATTTGGAGACAAGGAGATGCTTGGTCAAACCGTTTGTCCAGCCTGTGGTAGCAGACCAGTACGAATTTATCAATGTACCCAATGCGGTGAAATCCGCTGTGGACTCGACACCTGCCATGGGACCAAGGGAAACGTCAACTGGTGGGCCAGTTCAGGAGCACAATGCCGCAATTGCCACGAAGGACGTTACAAAATTATCAGCTTTCACTCTCGTGCCGTGGACGAATACTATGAGTATCGTCGTATATCTCGCCCACCACCACCCTCAGTTGCATCACACCATACATCATCTTTACATCAGTAGATTATTACCTATGGAGAGGAACAATGTGCCCTCCTCTCCACTAAATTTTATCTATTATGGATCTGGGCTCAACTCCTGCACTGTATCTTTAACAACTGTATTCGCTTCGGGCTGTTTTTTCGATACCGATGCACTCGGATTATTTGGATTCTGCTCAGCCTCTTTTAGAAGGTCAGATGTTTTTTTAATGATCTGAGATGGATTCGTCGATTGCAGCGGCGACTGTTTATTACGCCAGGAAAGACGCTCGCCGTGACGCCACTCACTGGTAAACTGTCCCCCATATTTCATCTGAAAAATGCCCTGTCCATGACGTTTACCATCTTTCCACTCACCAATGTAACGTGTCCCATCAGGATAGCCATAGGTGCCTACACCATTCTGACAATTGCCATCTAAACAACCGACACGGTGCTTTTCCGCTTTTTTTATCGTCTTCTTCTGGATGGGCTTAGCCACTGTTGCGGCCTGTTTTGCTTTCTCTGCCTTTTTCTTCTTCAGTTCTTCTGCACGCTTCTCTTTCTGCCGTTTCTGTTCAGCAAGAATCCGCGCTTTCTCAGCCTCTAACATATCTTGTTGTTTTGCCAGTGCCGCACGCTTGCTCTCTTCAAGCGCTTCCTTTCTCTTCCTCTCTGCGGCTTCTCTTCGTTCTGCTTCCAGACGCTTCTGCTCCCAAGCCTCTTTTTCTGCTTCTAAACGCTGCTTTTCTAAAAGGCGCCGTTCCGCCTCAGCATTCGCCTCCAACGCCTTTTTAACAGAATCTTCCACTAACCTCTCAATTGGTGGTGTTGATGCTGGCACTGGTGCTGGTAGAGATTTTACAACAGGAGGCGGCGTCTGTGTGGTACGTGGTGGTGGCGGCGCTTTTGGTGAATCCGCAAAAAAGATCACCGCACCACTGGCCGCTCCAGCTAAAACAGTTCCCGCAACCACCCAGGGTATAATTGAATCCCCCTTACGCTCTGTTTCTTCTATCTCCTCCAGAGAAGAGGACACCGCCTGCCAGTCCTTTGTCTCATCCTGTTGTAGCATTGTGCCATAAAGCGTTAAAGCAGGATTACGCAGAATCGCACGATCCTCCATCAGCACACCATAAAACTCAATCAGAGAGATAATAAATCCCTTCACCTGATTAGGCGCACGGTTTTTGCCGATAAACTCAATAAATGTACGAAGATCCTGACGACTGGCCCCTAAAAGATCCTTCCCCTCTTTCTGAAGATATTTTTCCAATACCTTAATACGCTTAATATCAAAAACAATATCTGATTTGGAATAGTGCTCCCGACGCCGATAACGAATGTAAATATTGATCGCATCTGAAAAAGCAGGATGCTCTTTTTCACGCTCTTTACTGATTGTTTTTAACCAGGGTGGCCTGTTTTGAAGAATCCCCTCCTGATAGAGTACATCATAAAAGTTAGAGAGTGTCAGTTGGCTACCGCGCCGCTTCTCCTCGCCTTCACGCGCCTCAACATCTTTTAAAAATTCCTGAATATCATCATAGCTGGCATCACGGGCAAGACAGTCTCTCTTCTGAAGAAAATCTTCAAAAGACTGTATCCGCTGGATTGTAAACTCTAAATTTGTTGTCAGATGGCTCCGTTTACGATTAATCACAAAAGAGGCCATCTCATGAGAAAAATGGCTCCGATAATAGTTGTCCGGCTTGAGCACAGGAAAGTGACGTTGACACTCTGTGCAACAGATAATGCCACCGTGTACAGGAATGTTCTCCATATCCACACGATTCTCAGCGCTACACTCGGGACAAACAGTCAACTCATTCATGGTTACCTCCAACGCCACATTCTATTTATTGATAAACCAACAGCCAATTGATTCCTATGCTTCCAAAAAAAACTGGAACACCACAATCATGATTGTTCTATCATAACTAAAGTAAGATACTACATCTTTTCGGCAGTATGTTTTGAAACGTTAAAAAAAAATCCCGCCAGAGCGGGATTTTTTTATCATGCGATTATTTTTCAAATATCAAGATTGCGCATTCTCAAACTGTGCCTTCACAAATGCAATCAATTCCGTAATATTCTCTGCAACGGTAGACTCGGTCGTATCCACAATCAAATCTGGATGCTCAGGCTCTTCGAAAGGCGCCGAGACCCCTGTAAATTCTGGAATCTTACCTGCACGTGCCTTTTTATACAATCCTTTAGGATCACGCGCTTCACAACAGGCCAGATCCGCCTTGATATAGACCTCATGAAAGTGCGCTTTATTGATCTGCCGCGCCTGGGTCCGGTCATCCCGATAGGGGGATATAAATGCGGTAATTACAATCAGCCCAGCATCGGCAAACAGTGAGGCCACCTCACCGATACGACGAATATTCTCCGAACGGTCTTCCGGGGAAAAACCGAGATCTTTATTCAATCCCTGACGGACATTATCCGCATCCAATACATAAGTACGATAACCACGCTGAAACAGTTCCTGCTCTAAGAGCATTGCCAACGTTGATTTTCCCGCACCGGATAAACCAGTAAACCAGAGCACGCCGCCCTTATGTCCATGCAGATCTCGCCGTTCGCGCATTTCAACACGATGGCGTACTGCCGTAAGATTCTTAGCACGCACTTCCATCTGGTCACGATTGTTCATAAACAACTCACCTCTATTATCAATTTTCTCATTCGATTAAACTCCTTAACCGCTTGAAGTTCAGAAGTTATCTCAACGCTAAACCAAGTATGCAAAATCCAGATCTGTTGTGCGGGATACCAGATCATTGATCCGCATTACAACATAAACTGCTGTTTTGTAAACTCAGACAACGCTTGATAACGCGTTGCCATACCCTCCAAAGAGGATGTATCACGCTGCGCTGCATAAAACTGATGAACTTCTGCAGCCTTGTTATAAACATTAAACAGCCTTCTTGCAATGGTCACCTGTTTTTGCTGACGCAATTTCACCATTGTCTGAAGTGGTAACGACTCAAGTTGCGTCAAAATCTCTTTAGCTCGATGCATACTGGAGTGCTGTGCACAGACCAGACGCTGCCCCGCTTGAGCCATTGATGAACGATCAGAATCGTTCTTTAAGAGTTGATCGATCACACGCACGGCATCATCAATTGCATGACGCTTATAGAGTGCAATATGCGTTCCTGGAGTAAAAAGCGTTGTTAAACCATTGTCACTCTGCTCTGTCACCGGTACAGCACCACAGGCCAACGTTTCAAAGATACGGAAATTCACATCACCTTTGACGGTTTGATTTAATACCAGTTTTGCTCTTCTAAAGAGGTCTTGATAATCTCCGGTTGAAACCACCATCGCAGGAAAATGTTCCTGAAGCTTTGCAATAAACGCCACCCTTTGTGGATTACGTTCTGCATCCAGCGTGCCAACGAATGCCAACGGAATATCTCTTACCGCTTGATCCTCCCCCGGTCCATCATAGGCCAGATTACAAAAAAGCGGCAGCCAGTGCACCGATTGTCTGAAAGGATCACACTGATAATTCTTAAGATAACTTTTTTGTGCGACAAAAATGACATCAAAGACAGCAGCATAATCCCCATGCCAGTTATCATGGATATGGGCATCCATGGCATACCAGACCACGGGTACAGGCAGTTTCTCCAACTCGGTAAAGAGTGGAAAGGTACTGCCATCACCGAGCAGCACCCAATCGGGACGCCAACCATCCAATGCCTGCAAAATTTCAAAGATCGATATGGGGATACGAGAAACAACCACATCTGTCCGTTCTACAAAAGGCCCATGATGCACACCTGGACCAAAAATGGTCGTTTTCATCTGTGGCCCTTGCGCAACCACCCGAAGATCATGTCCCAATTCGGCAAGTTCTCCAGCAAAGAGTAAATTCCCCAAAACCAAAATACGCACCAACGATCCATCCCACTTACATTTTTAAAAAAAGACTGACCCAGTCAACAGACTAAAGATGAACACGACCAAAAAGACCATCATAGCCGGCCTCACACCGTACATCACCACAACGCATACGTTTAATCGCTACAGACAGTTTTTCTGAGCCCAATGCGGCAATCCTATCGAGCGGTTGATCCAGTAAAATAGACAACTCTGGTCCCAATTTCTGTAGCAAGCCAAGATAGGCACTCTGCACCTGTTTCCCTTGTGTTGTCTTAAAACCTAAAACCTGTGCCATAATCTCTGGTAACGAGAGCAGTGAATAGAAGGGTAGATCACGATCCGACACACCATCCATACGATCCGCTAAACATTCAACCCGATACAGCACCCCTACTGTCACCGGTTTATCACAGACAGGACAACGATGATTATGCGCAAGACTCTCCTCAGGCGTCCAACGGATACCGCATTTGCGATGCCCATTCAGATAATATTTGCCCTCTTCAGGAAAAAACTCCACCGTTCCTGCCAACCCTTCACCCGAGCTCAATGCATGGCGTATCTGCCAAAAATCCAGATCACATGAGAAGAGCGTGGTCTCCCGACCAATACGTTGGGGTGCATGGGCATCCGAAAACGAAACCAGAGAGAAACGGTCCAGTTGTGTAAGACGCCGATTCATTGCAGGATTAGAAGAGAGTCCGGTCTCCACTGCAAAAATATGGTGACTGAGATCACGATAGCAGTCATCAATTGAATCAAAACCTGAACGTGCACCAAGAACAGAGAACCAGGGTGTCCAGATATGCGCTGGAAACAAAAAAGCGCCCTCTGATGCACCAACCTCCAGAACAATCTCCAATAGATCCCGTGCATCCAGTGCAAGAATAGGGCGTCCATCCGCCGCCAGATTACCCACCCTCTTAAGGCGTTGATTTAAACGACCCACCACATCAAAATTCGGCAATACAACCACATGGTGCCCTTTGCGCACTTTGCCTTGCCACCGATAGATGGTTGAGATCTCCCCCGTCAACATAAACATCACCTCAGAGGCGTGCGGGATATCTATTGGGTCAGAGATCAAAGTGTTGAGCTTAAACAGTCCTGGTGCCGCCGGAATCAGATGGGTTTTCAGTTCATCAACCCAAGAAGGGTGCGTGATATCTCCACACCCCACCACACGGACACCCTTTCGTCTTGCCCAAAGCGCCATACCCCTAAGATCAGAAGCCTTACTGGTTGCTCTGGAGAACTTAGAGTGAATATGGAGATCCGCATGAAAAAGCAAGATAGACTCCAAATAGATTAAAAAGAGAAGAAACACTCCACCATAAATTCAGACTGCTCTACTGTTACAAAAGTCTGCTGTACACGATTCAGATTGCTCTGATAAACAATACCATAATCAGAGCCCACCACCACTGATGGCGGTGTCAGATCAATATTCTCAAACTCCTCTAAAAGGTGGGTCTGCACTCCCCCGGCAACAATATTCACCAGTTCACCGAATGCATCCACCGCCTCCTCTTCCTCGATACTCTGATACGATATATCCGCCAGAGCACCCGCCAACATCAGCGCCGTTTTCTCTGTACAGGCCAGATGAACGCCCCCTGTAATCGCACCATTATAGTGGATCACACCGGTCACTTCTGCCACAGGCGGCTGATAATTGTTCTCCCCCTCTTCAGATGGATCGCCCCTGACCTCCAAAGCAAAACCCATTAAAAAGGTCTGAAACAGATCTTCGACTGACCGACGAATAAGGCCAGCCAGTTCTGCACGCATAAACCCCACATGAATCAAACTCATAGAGAGGTCCGGATTGTTATGGATCTCTCTTAACAGAGGGAGAGGATTGTTAATCTTCTCTAAGAGCATCTTTTTAAAATGACGATAAGAAGCACGCTCTGTGGAGAGCAGTTGTAAACCAAACCCCTGACGGCCTAATCTTGATACCACGGCCTCAAACCGCAAACCATGATCCATATTCTCAAGCACAGCCGGATATAAAACCACAACACCACGCTCTCCAGAAAGTAGCGTCTTAGGCACAAACCCATCAATCCACACACTGGCAAAACTGATATTGCGTGAAATTCCCTGAACCTGACTCCCATCCTCACGCAAAAACGCCGCATTCACCTCAATATCGATCCGCGTTGTTTTGCGTTGATTCCTCGTCATCACCAACCTCCCTCAACCTCATTCCAGTTAAAGTTTTATGGTCCTTTTTATGATCTTCTTTATAGATAACAAAGCAATACGCCTGAAAAGAGTGCTTCTTAGATCTTAAAGATCCTGACGCTTTGCTTTGATATGAACGATCTCTATAGGATAGGGAGTCAGAACCAAAGATACAATGTCAAATCAGCATACCAGAGAACATACATTAAAAAAGATGGTCTCATTCTAAAACCATGAAAGCCATCTTAAGAAAAAACAGTGCCTCCACCCTGCATGACTTTGCGCATGCTTCTGTGACTTAAGCCTCCACCATTAAAATATGAACAGCATCAATTTAACAATGAGGCTTTACACGGTATCAATAACAATCATCTTACGATCACAATAATCTGCAAACTATCTTATAAAAGCAGATCACAGATCATCATATTTCTAATAATGAAGCAAAAAATTAATCAATACCTTTGCAGATTAATATAAATGTGTCACCATTGTTTCACATAAATCATGCATACAGTCAACATCGTACCCTAAAATTAACAGATATCTTTAATTTTTCTCCATAAAAACAAGATAACATACTGTTACATATAATAATTTTTATTTTGACAAAAACTGCAACATATTTTTTAATAACCACAATACATATTTTTCATATACGTCAAAAAAAAGGTTATCTTTTCATAGCGAGAGCCGATTATTTCACTATAGACGCAGACTCCCCCGCATGTCGTCGCATGTTATTCGCAAATTCTCTTTAAAGAATAGGGAGCTGCAATCCGCAAACAGGAGCGATCCATTGAATTCTGTCTTACGCGCATTTCCACAAAGAGGGCCACTCGGTGTTGTTGCAGCACTGACTGTCCTCACACTGCTTATCTCGATTCCTGCTATGGCAGGTGGAGATAAGGCAGCCTCTCTGGACTACTGGAACATGGCCATGAAGCTTTTCGGCGGCTTGGCCATCTTCCTCTACGGTATGGAAATCATGACCCAGGCACTTAGAGAAGTGGCTGGTGACAAAATGAAAAACATTTTGGCCAAAATGACCACCAACCGCTTTGCAGGTGTCGCTACTGGAGCCGTAACCACTGCTGTGGTTCAATCCTCCTCCGTGACCACCGTGATTGTTGTTGGTTTCGTCACCGCTGGCCTGATGAACCTCCACCAGGCAATTGGTGTGATCTTCGGTGCCAATATTGGTACCACCATCACCGCACAGATTGTTGCCTTTAAAGTCACTAAATACGCGCTTCTCATGATTGCTGCCGGTTTCTTTATGTGGATCGCCAGCAAAAATGATAAGACAAAGCAGTGGGGCTTGATGCTGCTTGGCTTAGGTCTGGTCTTCTTCGGTATGAAAGTGATGGGCGGCGCCATGAAACCCCTGCGCAGTCTGCCCGCATTCCATGAACTGATGCAGAACATGGCCACACCGATCTATGGTATTGGTGTTGCGGCAGTCTTTACGGGACTTATACAATCCTCCTCAGCGACAACATCCATCGTGATTGTGATGGCCAGTCAGGGATTGGTTACGTTGGAGGCTGGTATCGCACTCGCCTTTGGTGCAAATATTGGTACCTGTGTCACGGCACTCCTTGCCTGTATTGGTAAAACACGAGAGGCCATTCGAGCGGCGGTCGTACACCTACTCTTTAATATATTAGGTGTACTCATATGGATTGCATTTATTGATGATCTCGCCTCAATGGTACGTGCGCTTTCACCTGTGGCTGAAGTCGGACTCTCCGGCACAGAAAAAATTGCCGCTGAAACCCCACGTCAGATCGCCAATGCCCACACCATCTTCAATACAGCCAACACCTTTATCTTTATCTTCTTTGTAAAACAGTTGGCTGATCTAGTATTGAAACTAGTTCCTGATCGTGCACTCTCCGATTCAGAGGAAGAGCGCGAAGAAGCCCGGGCACAATACCGTCCCAAGTATCTCGATACCAATCTGCTCTCCACCACCTCACTGGCCTTGAGCATGTCCTGGAGAGAGACCCAACGTATGAGCTGGGCCATTCGTGAAATGTTGGCAGGGATTCCTGTATCGGTCTTTAAAGCCAATGCAGCTGAAATGTCCACGATTCGTGATATGGATGCACGTGTCGATGCACTCTACCGTGAAATCGCACGCTACCTGACCATGATCAGCCGCAATAAGATCACCTCTAAACATGCCAACGAGGCCATGATGGCCATGGCAACGATCACAGAGTTGGAAAATATTGGTAATATTGTCAGAATTAACTTTAATCACCTCTCTGAGAAGAGTTCTGAACTCCAGGATTATCTCACAGAGGAGCATCATGCTCTGCTCAATGATTACCATGAGAAACTCATGAAATCTTTCCAAGCTGCGATGTCCGCCTTCGAACATGATCGCCAGGATCTGGCTGAACTGGTCATCAATATGGAAGAGGAGATGGTACTGGGTATCGATAAAATGGTTGAAGAGCTGCGTGCTAATCTGCTGCAACTGGAGAAAACCGACGTCCATGCCTACGATGTGTTTGTTTTCCAGAATGGCGTTCTGGAAAATATGAAACGCACCTATCTGCATATCCGACGCATCGCTAAAATGGTTGCACAGCGGGAGTCTACAACCGCACTGATTGAGTATTCTGCACCAAACCAATAAGCTTTGTCTTAAAAAGTATTGATCCTCCATGCTCATCTCAAAAAAGAGATGAGCACAAAAAAAAGACCGAAGATTCTCCTCTCTTCGGTCTTTTTTTGTTTTTGAGATAAAAAAGCCAATCTATTGAATCATCGGTAAAATCTGTTCCCACAATTTAAAGTAGATCGAACCAAAGAGATCCTCTTTTTTAAGCGTCACCTCTTTTTTTGCTTTCGGCCATAGCGGCGGTTGCAGTGCATCAGGCTTTAAATCACTGCGCACATGCATCTCAAAAACCGATGCAAGCTTCACGGTAGTGAGACGATTTTTACGATCTAAACCATACTCAAACCGTGACATATCCGGCTTATCCAATGCAATATTTTTCCAGATAAAGCGGCGTTCTCCCTTATTATCTGTCTCTAGATGTTCAGGAAACCAGCCCCGCCAGATAATCTTACGGATCATCGGACGCATCTTTTCAGCCGATGCAAACAGCGGTGCCTGAAACAGCTTCCGATTGGCGATTACTGCCTGATCCCACGATTTAAGTTCTGCATTCATCTGAAAGGTGAAGCTGTTATCATCAAGTATGGCATGGTCAAGATTGGTACGGATCTCTAGAATCCGCCCCTCTTCAGCAACAGAATAGAGGGTTTGATCTTTTGCAGAATAGAAACTTGTCTTACCTGGCCTGGTTCGGAAAGCGACCACAACCCGCTTCTTGCTACCCTGCGCATCAAAAGAGGAGATCACCAGTTGCAGACGGCGTTGTGAAGGGACAATCGCCAGATAGATCTGCTGGCGATTTTTCTGCTCATCTAAAATGGTCACATTCGCCTCAAACGCTGCAAAACCTTTTTTCAGCCGCTGCACCATCTGCCAGATCGCTGCACGAAATAGCGGTTCATGTTGATCCAATGTCTGTAGGTTCTTCTCAAACTGGCGTCCTGCTGCCGCCCAAGAACTCTTGGCATCCACTTTTTGTAACTGGGTAAGATCCGCTTTGCTCTCTTTGATATGACCCAAAACAAAGTGAACACGCGCCCGCTGAAACAGATATTTTGCACTCAGATCCTCTTGTAACAAAAGATCTAGAATATTGAGTGCCGCTTTATAATCCTCCTCCTCTAAGCGCGATTCTAAAACCACCTTAAGAACCGACCGCGGCAGGGGTTTACCCAAAAGCGCCAACTGCATCAGATAGTACTGCTCCAACAAAGCACCATGAGGCACTTTTTTAAGCTTATGGGCTCTAATAATCTTCTCTGTCAGCGCCTTTACATCCTTTGCACCAGGCCGATCCGTAATCAGCGCGACTGTGGGCATCCAGCTTTGATCTTTAAACGATGCAATTTTCTGTTTTAAGAGGTGCAGCCGATCTTTATTTGATGCCATACTCTTTTTCTGGATCTGAAGCTCCAGTTGCGCAAAAGAATACAGCAAGAAAAACGCTGGCTTATCAGAGAGCCCCCGACCAAAGCGCCCCATACCCATATTGGCAACTGCCAGCATTTTTTCTAAAAAGAGGCCATCAATGGTTTCATAACGCAGCGCCTGGGTCAGCGTCTCCTGAAAGATCTTCACAAACTGCGCTGCATCACGAACTGTAGAGAGCCAATAGGCTGTCGCCAAACTTTTTGGATAGTGATAAAGCAGTCGATAACCCGCCTGCTGACGAATTTCCGCATCGTTTCGCAATCGTGCAATCATCTGGAGTTGCAGGGCAACCTGAGGCGCATGCGCATCCTTTGGCGTATGCTCTAAAAACTGCATCGCCTCTCTTACCCAGACCCTCTCCTTACCCTGCTGAATCCATGTTTCAATGGGTGGGAGTGGTTCTGATGTTGCGTAAACCTGGCCTACGCCAGACAAAAAACCTATAATCACAATGAGAACAGAAATAACCTGGCGATATCGTTGAAATATCATCCGCACTGACCACCTGCAAAGAGTTATGCCCTGTTTTTATAATTCAGAGCAACGAGAGGCATAGCCTGTTTTTTTATAACGAGAGAAATATGACCACCTTTGAGGATATCTCCCTCCCCTATGATCGCGAACGCTTCCTGATGACACTACGCCGCAATGCGCTCTATTCGATTATCACAGCCATTGCTTTGATTACCGGACTTTTTCTCCTGTTAGGATGGCCCGGTATTGTTTTGGGTGTGATTTTGGCTTATCTGTTACGCTTTCACCCGCTACAAAAACAGATTCAACGCTGCCATGCCGGAGGGGATTATATCAAAATCAGCCCTCAAACGCTCACATGGACCAGTCAACCCACCCTTTCACTTAAGTGGGAAGAGATCAAAACCATTCGGTGGTCCCAACGCGGCTTCAATGACAGCGAATTTTTTATTATAGAGCCCAAAGACCCAAAAAAGAAAGAACTTTCCAAAATTCCTTTCTGGCAACGCCGTTGGCTCTCCCTCAGACACACACTCTCCATCCAACCCTATCTGGCAAAAAAAGAGAGCCACAAGATCATTGATATGATCTTACAGGCGCAACAATCCTCAAATAGACCAGAATCTTATCCTAAACTTTTAGACCAGCGCACGCACTTCTACCATAAAAAACTGATCCTCGGTACACTGTTTATCCTCATCACCCTACTCTTCCCGCTACGCTCCAGCATAGAGACATTCATACATATAAAAACCGTACAGAAATGGCCACAGGTCAAAGGGTTGGTTACACAGAGTCAAATTCAGAACAATAAATTAGGTGCCCCCATTGCCACAATCACCGTTCAATTTCCCACGCCTGAAAATAACCAGAAAAAGACCCTCTCCAGCCACAACTACCATACATCCGTAGAAACATTTACCAAAGCTCTACCGAAAGGAGAACAGGTGATACTCTACCATCATCCAAAAGCCCCCGCAGAACTGCTCTGGGAGATCGAACAAAAGATGCAGTGGGCAATCAGTGCCACACTTCTGGCCCTTCTTCTTTTTATCATCGGTGGACGTATCTTTCTAAAGGCGTGGCAAAAAAAAGACCAACCCAAAAAGGATCAGCCATTGATTGAACAGTTTAATCACAAAACCAGATAAAATAACCCACACCACAGCCCAATAATGACCATGAACGCCACTCAAGAGCACGATAACACCTATCTTGATCCGCTACTGGATTTTCATATTCTACTTGTTCTTATCGATTTTCGGACAGAAGATCACCCCTTCCTCATTCAGGGGCTTGAAAAAGACCTGCGCGGCCAGTTGGGATTCCATCTTAAAAAACAGACCTGCCGTTTTGATGATTTCCGCGTACGTAGCTGTAAGGGGTGTCAATTTATTTCGGAGTGTCTCTACTATCATCTCTTTGATGGCGAACACAACGCGGTTAAACCCTATACACTGGCGATAAGAATGGCTGATGATCCACGCAGCGTCTTTCTGCTTCCAGGGAACCAGGCGACATTAGAGATTAAACTGTTTGGTCCAGCCATCCCACACCATCAGATTATGGTGGATACCACCATCAAAGCATTAGAATCACTGCCGATGAAGTCACGATCACATCGGAGAAAAAAAGCGCAAACCCTACAGTGCGAAAAGATTGCCATTCCCAGACCATCTCAAGTCAATGATTCCCAAGCACCGCTGATATGGCCTCTCTCCGCCTGGGTTGGTTATCCAGATCAACCATTACAGATCAACAATCCAAACCAGCAAGGATGGGTTATTCTCCATATTGAGACACCACTCCACCTGATTGTAGATCGACAACCCCTTAAAAGACTTCAGTTCTATCATCTGATTCATGCCATTATTCACCGCTTACGTGATCTTAAACGTCAGTTTGGTCACAATAAAAATATGGGCCGTATCCCCGATCTACTGATGGAACAGGCAAAGCAGATTAAAATAGAAGCCTCCACACTGGAGTGGCGACGGTGGCGACGCTACTCTCTACGACAAAAACGGGTCTTCTATCTTGAGGGATTACAGGGAGAGGTACTATTCACCGGTGCCATTCTCCCTTTTATCCCTCTGCTGACCGCGGGCAGTTTAATTCAGGTGGGTAAAAATACCACCGGTGGCTTAGGACGCATCACAATCCATGATCTTGATCCAGAAACATTGTGGTGGACCACCAAACAACAACAGCTTGAATAATCATAGTATGTGTCAACCGGAAGCCTGTTTCTTACTCGCCTGAAGATAGAGTTCATCTAAGTGCTCAAACAGCTTATCTTTGACACTGTCAAACTCTTTCATCTTCTCTTCAGCGGCTTCTGTTCTCTTCTCTTGCACCAGTTTTACCGCTTCCCGTGCAATTTCATGAACCCGCAGATGAACCACACCCACCTGTTTAAAGATATCCATCGAACCATAGAGTGTATCCCCGTCCGAGTAGTACCACTTACCAAAGAGACACTCCCGTCCACTGGCCACCTCTTCCGGGCGTAGTTGTGCACGGCCTCGGATCACATTCTCCAGTTTACCCAACCACTGAAGATGCGCGCCTTTGATTGTTTGTACATCCAAGGGTTCACTACCAATCGAGACGTTCCCCACCGAACCAATCAAGCGATGTCCAGGAATAGAAGCAGTATCCACCAGACGTGCGGTATGCTGAATGGCGCCATTAATCAAAGAGACATTCGTCAGGATCTTCTGAACTTTTGCATTGGCCTGTTGCGTTTTTTCAGCGGCATTTTTAGCCGCAACAGAGACTTGAGAGGATTGTTCATTCACTTCCTCATTCTGGATTGCCAGATTTTGCGCCTCTTGAGAAGAAGATACCGCTGCCGACGCAATATCCTGCATACCATTGGCTGCGGTTAATGCCTCACGCGCCACATCTTCAGCGGCACTACTGAGCTCTTTGGCATTTCTGGTCACCTCTCCGGCGGCATTGGCAACCCCCTGCATGGCATCGGCAATCTCATTCACCGTCTCTGTCTGTTCATCCACCGCATGACTGATCTCCATATTGCCCTGGTTAATACGATCGATACTCTCTGTAATATCCTGACTTGCGGCCTCTACGGCTTCTGTTTTATTCTGCATCGTCTGGATCTGCTGAGAGATCATCTTGGTCGCCTCTCCAGTCTGATTGGCAAGATCTTTCACCTCATTGGCTACCACAGAGAATCCCGCTCCCGCCTCGCCTGCACCGGCGGCCTCAATGGAGGCGTTGAGTGCCAACATATTGGTTTGATCGGCAATATTGTTGATCACACTGACCACTTTACCGATCTCCTGCGCAGAGTGAGAGAGTTCATCCATAATCTCGTGGGTATTACGCGCCTTACCATTGGCGTCTTCAGACTCAAGACTTGCCTCCTGACACCGTTTACGGATCTGCTCCAAAGAACCTTTCATCTCTTCAATTGAGTTGGCGACATTATGGACCGCCCTATCCACATCAACCAAATTATTATTGACTCCCCCAATATTGGCAGTAATCTCTTCAGCGGCTGAAGCCATCGTGGTTACATTATGGCTGGCATACTCGGAAGATTCCGCCATAGCACTGATATTGTTCGAGAGGTGATTGGTGGATTCCACCATACCCGCCACTTTTTTAGCGGTCTCTTCTGCCGATCGCTGGATAGAGATAATATTGTTTTGGGTCTCTTGATGCTCTAAGACAATCTCTTGAGAGAGTAGATAATTTTTATTGGAATCCTCAGCCAGTGACTCTTTTGCAACGGTTAATTCACTGATTACAGCGGATAGTGAGTTGGCCTGTAAAAAAATATTACGGATCACATCCATAAAGTGATCCCGTAATCGGTTTACACCCATCGCCATCTCATCAAGCTCGTTGGGTGTTCCTTTCACTTTAATCGCTTTCTCCAACTGGCCATGACTCAATACGGTCAATCTTCTCTGTATTCGATTCAACTGTCTATTTAAGCGATAGAGAATATAGAACATCAGTACCAGAATAAACATACTGGCGATTGCCCCATCGAGAACCGCACTCTTCATCCAATCCACATCGGCTTTGGATTCATCGGACATCATGAAGACGGCACGATTCATTGTTTTGAGTAGTATCACATTTTGTGAAAGCAGCGCATCACGCAGCCTATCCGTCTGCGATGTATTCTGCTGCAAAGATTGGATCAAGTTAAAAATAGGTTTCCATATTTGAGCAACCTTCTCTAACTCCTTTTTCACCACAGGTGTTGGAGAAATCAACTGACCCCGTGCTGGATTACGGCGATCCAGGCTGAGTGGTCCCTCCCCACCCGTGAGTAGTCCAGTCAATGTTTCATCAAAGACCCAAGCAGAGGTTTGTAGCGCATTAAGATCTTCAGTCGTACCACTTTTATGGTAGAGCAGAAACTCTTTGGTCATCTTCTGGGTCAGCATGCGCTGGCGTCCAGCCAGATTGATGGTCATCGCATCCTCAGCCATCTCATCACTGACATAGAAAACCATAAACAGAATACTGAAGATAATAAATGCAAGACTAAGATTGGTCATCAGCAGGATTGTCTTGATTCTAAATTTTAAAATTCTTCTAACGCTTTTAGAAAGTTTACGCCCCATAGTACAACCTCTTTTAGGAGTAAAACTTGCGTAAGGTCGATCATCATCGCTTTAAACCGTACAGATGATTCATACGCACGTGCTCGTTTAAATTATCCGATCTTTACGAAGCTTTCAGTCTTCACACCCTTATAAACATAACACTAATCATAGAATTTGTCATCCCATCAATAAAAACAATCAATCATCATAACAATCTTCATGTATAAATATAAATATTCACAAAAATATCTTAAAAATAGAATAGAAAAATAGAGCAAAAACTGTAAGCATATTATACATCTCTCTCTGTGATAAAACAGGGACTTCATTTTAAAATATAAAAGTCAGTATCGATAGAAAGCGATCCTAAACTTTAGATCAGACGCTTTATTTGTTTAGACATTTGATTGATGACTGGAATATGCGATCATAACATTTTAAGCTTAAAAAAAATCTGTTTTCGGAGCGCTTTGTTCATGCATCTCGTCTTGATTTTTCTGATTATTCTATGGCCACTCTCTGGATATGCTGCGGGAAAACGGCATCTTCATGCACTCCTTAAGCCCGCACAACAGACGACACTTTCGGCTGAAATCTCTGCAAAAATTCTTCATATGCCCTTCAAGGAGGGCGATACATTTCCTAAAGAAGCCATTTTAGTTCAATTTGACTGTTCTGAACACCATCTCAACCTACAGCGCAGCTATGCCTATCACCAGCGACTGCAACATCAGCTTGAGAACCATAAAAAACTTCTAGAACTCAAAGCGATCAGTCCCCATGAGATGGTACAGAGCCAGAGCAGTTTTAATCAGAGTCAGATCAATCTGCATCTCAAAGAACTCATGATCAAACGCTGCACCATTTATGCGCCTTTCTCAGGCTATGTGGCACAGTGGAAAGCGTTTCCACATCAATCAATTAAAGCTGGACAGCCGTTGATTCACATTATGGATCGCCAACATCTGGAGATCGAAATGCATGCGCCATCGCGCTGGCTGAGTTGGTTAAAACCAGGTGTCTCATTTTTTGTCCATATTCAAGAGACAAACCAACTTTATCCTGCTAAAATAGTTCGGTTAGGTGCACAGATTGATACAAAAAATGAACTCATTAAGGTCATTGGCATAATCCGTGGCGCGTTTCCAGAACTTATTCCTGGTATGGGTGGGAAAGCAGCACTCATTCCACAAAAACAATAGATAAAAAACATAAGGCTAATGCAACACTTAAAATCAAACAGCCCAATTTTTAAATAAATGGATTAGTCTTTTATTGTGTATCAACAAAAGGTCCTTTTTCTGATACCATTTAAGATATCGCATATCAATGGAGATTATCATGGCTGAAGAAAACAGTTCCAATACACCTTCTGGTGATAGCACATCCAATCCATCCACAACCAATGCACAGGCAACAAACACAACGCCTGCGTCATCCGATGGAAATCCGCCTGCACCTGGAAATGCTTCAGCCCCAGATGCTGCACCTTCTGAATCTGAAGAAAATGAACTGGCCAATGGAGAACCTCTACCAGAGGGAGAACTACCACCTGATGAGATCCCCTTAGAAGAGACACCGCTTACCGACGATGAGACCCTGCCAGAAAATGCATTCTCTGAAGAGAAGGATCTATTAGGGAATACAACCGAAAACGAAATTCCTCTCTCTGGAAATGACCCACAGTTTGATAATGATCCACAACCTGGTATGGACTTCTCCTCAGAAGAGGGACCAATTGATTATAACAGTGGGGAGACACCTTTCTCCGGTAACGAAACCCCGGTTGAACTATCTGAAAATTTTTCAGCCACAGAAGGGTTAACGCTCGAAGAAGATGCACCACCAGAGGATGAGAACACTTTTTCAGATGATTTTGATACCTCTCCATCTAATGAACCCCCTGTAGAGGAGAGCGGACACTTTGATTATGACACCTTTGAAGATGAACAACCGCCAGAGTTTAGCCATAATCCAGTAGAGGGGGGATCATCCACACCACTGACAACAGAACTTCCTGGAGAAATCCCCGGAGAACTCCCTGAAGACCCACCAATCCCACTCAATGAACCGCCCCCGGAATCATCACCCGATCCATTAGATGCAGAAATATTGGATACACAACCCAGTGCATTGGATGGTGCACCTAAAGGAGAACCAAAGAATCATTCCCCAGAACAACCAAAAGGTGAAGCACCATCAACGACAGAGTCTCCTTCCATCTCTTTTGAGGAGATGCGCCAGGAGGAGTTTTCTGAGCAAGAAACATTTATAGAAGAACCACCTGATCATCAGGATAGAGAATCTCATCATGAAAAGCCCTCTGATGAATGGTCTCATGATGGTGAACCACCCGATGAAGAAAGTCACCATGGTGGTCCAGGGCATGAACCTTCTGATGGTAATCCTCTTGATGATGAATGGTTCCATGAAGAAGAGCCACCTGGTAATGAACACTCTGGGGAGTCCTCTTCTCCCGACGGCGAAGAACCTCTTTCTGACAACGAATTTCCTCACGATGGAGAAGAACCTCCCTCTGATGGCGAATTTCCCCACGATGGAGAAGAACCTCCCTCTGATGGCGAATTTCCCCACGATAGCCAAGAACCTCCCTCTGATGGCGAATTTCCCCACGATGGAGAAGAACCTCCCTCTGATGGCGAATTTCCCCACGATGGCCAAGAACCTCCTCCTGATGGTGAGTTCCCTCCCGAGGGCGAAGAACCTCCTCCTGACGGTGCGTTCCCTCCCGAGGGCGAAGAACCTCCTCCTGATGGTGAGTTCCCTCCCGAGGGCGAAGAACCTCCTCCTGACGGTGAGTTCCCTCCCGAGGGCGAAGAACCTCCTCCTGACGGTGAGTTTCCTCCCGAGGGCGAAGAACCTCCTCCTGACGGTGCGTTCCCTACTGATGATGAGTTTCCTCCCGAAGGTGAAGAACCTCCTCCTGACGGTGAGTTCCCTCCCGAGGGCGAAGAACCTCCTCCTGATGGTGAGTTCCCTCCCGAGGGCGAAGAACCTCCTCCTGATGGTGAGTTCCCTCCCGAGGGCGAAGAACCTCCTCCTGACGGTGAGTTCCCTCCCGAGGGCGAAGAACCTCCTCCTGATGGTGAGTTCCCTCCCGAGGGCGAAGAACCTCCTCCTGACGGTGAGTTCCCTCCCGAGGGCGAAGAACCTCCTCCTGATGGTGAGTTTCCTCCCGAAGGTGAAGAACCTCCTCCTGATGGTGAGTTTCCTCCCGAGGGCGAAGAACCTCCTCCTGACGGTGAGTTCCCTCCCGAGGGCGAAGAACCTCCTCCTGACGGTGAGTTCCCTCCCGAGGGCGAAGAACCTCCTCCTGATGGTGAGTTCCCTCCCGAGGGCGAAGAACCTCCTCCTGATGGTGAGTTTCCTCCCGAGGGCGAAGAACCTCCTCCTGATGGTGAGTTTCCTCCCGAAGGTGAAGAACCTCCTCCTGATGGTGAGTTCCCTCCCGAGGGCGAAGAACCTCCTCCTGATGGTGAGTTTCCTCCCGAAGGTGAAGAACCTCCTCCTGATGGTGAGTTCCCTCCCGAAGGTGAAGAACCTCCTCCTGATGGTGAGTTCCCTCCCGAGGGTGAAGAACTTCCTCCTGATGGTGAGTTCCCTCCCGAGGGCGAAGAACTTCCTCCTAATGAAGAGATCCCCTTTCAGGAAACAACCCAAACCTGGGGCAATAATGAAGGAGATGAAGATGTCATTCCACCCTTCACTGGTTCATCTGCCAATAATGGAGAGCCAGAAACTCAAAACGATCCCACTGGTGATCCTTCAATGGCTAATCTTGGTGATGCCATGGACGCCGGTGCTGGAAATTTCGATACTCTAGAGGATGCCAACACCACACCTGATGACAACAATACAAATGATGGTGCGGATGACTCAGGTGATCCAAGTGATGATGGTGGTAATGATGTGGTATAAACCAGATCCTACTACCAGAAAAAACAGAATATTTATTGATCATCTACTACTTACCAACCAAAGAACGAATATTCACTATAATTGAGGAGAATATCTATGGAACCACCTATTCCATCTGAAGAAGATGAAATGATACCTCCCGAAGGTGAACCACCTCCTGAGGCAGACCCTCCGCCCGACGATGGCGAAGGTCCGCCCGACGATGGCGAAGGCCCGCCCGACGATGGCGAAGGCCCGCCCGACGATGGCGAAGGCCCGCCCGACGATGGCGAAGGCCCGCCCGACGATGGCGAAGGCCCGCCCGACGATGGCGAAGGCCCGCCCGACGATGGCGAAGG
>JBQGBW010000012.1:0-59664 GCA_052043475.1 Magnetococcales bacterium HHB-1 | reverse complement strand
ATCTTGCAGAACAGTCCTGGGAGGATGTGCGAGGAATCGCTTTTATAAAAAACAGCGAAGTGATTCATACGCCTCCAGCCGAGATTATCCACGACCTCAATCAATACCGTAACTTCGACGCCAAAGATTATGCCGGTCAAAAGGATCGTCTCCTCTTTCGAACCAAAGTGGATCCCGATAATCTCTATTTTCCTGTCTTTGCCACCCGTGGTTGCCCCTCCAACTGCATCTTTTGCAGTCTCACCGCGGACCGGGTCCGTTTTCGTGATGTGGATGCCGTCCTTGATGAAATTGAAGCAAAGATTGCCATTACGGGTGTCCGTAATGTCTCTTTTGGTGACTCCTCTTTGACCCTCAATAAAAACTATGTCACTGAACTCTGCGAAAAAATGTTGGAACGGGATCTCCGTCTCCGTTGGAACTGCTACAGCAGAGTTGATATCAATCCTGAAATTCTTACCCTGATGGCCAAAGCAGGTCTGATTTCGGTGGAACTGGCGGTGGAGTCGGGTTCAACAAACACGCTCAAGACCATCAAGAAGGGGATAAAACTACAGCGCTATTTTAAATTTATCAAAAAAGCCCATGAATTGGGTATTCGTAGCTGGGTTTTCACCATGGTCAGCTTTCCGGATGAGACGTTGGAGGAGGCACAAGCGACGCTAAAACTGATTGAAGCGTCCGCGCCCTACATCTTTGATTGCGGTCTACAGATTACACGAATCCTGCCTGATACCCAGCTTGATGGTATTGCCCGATCAAGGGGGGTTCTGCCTGAGGACTTCAGTTGGTTCAAAGAGTTCTCTGTCTCTGAGGAGGCGGTGCTTCTTAAAACCGATGACTACCAGACCATTCCGATCTATCGTGAAAACCTCTCTGTTGAGGAGCTACATAAGATCATGGCAGATTACGAACAGATCAAGGTGCGTCACTTCGCCTATGCCAACGAGTTTTGGCATATTTTGCGCAATCAGTTAAAACTCAAAAATTTAACAAAGCTGACACCAAAACGATTGATCAATAAAATTGTCAAGACCGCACAATGGATTCCAGCCATCATCCGCAATCGTGAGAAACAGAAGAGCTTCTCCTGATACCCCTTTGTTTTAAGTTTTTTATCTCTTTAAATCGAGCGCATAATGCCCATTCCTACCGATGCAGAAACCTTAAACCAAGTTGGAATTACAGCGTTTTGTACCGATCAAAAACCGCTCTGGCCTGTCTCTGATTTACAATTCGAACAGCTCACAAAAATACTCTTTAATCAATTTGATCACCTGTTCAGCCAGGCGGATCACGATCTACAAAATCTTCTTCTGGTTGATTTTAAGTTTATCTTTTTTCTGAGCCAATATATTCATGCCAATCTGGTGCATCACTACGCCAAAGAACAGCACCAAAATCTAAAGATTGGCCAAAGCGCACAACCTTTTTATCAACCCAACTGGCCCCATCAACAACAGCTCTTCGATCATCCTCCAAAAAGAACACAATATCTACGTCAGAAGCTGGCTTACCATATCCACCCCTTTATCCTTAATCAGCCCAGCAAAGCGATCCGTTATCTCTGGAGAAACCGATCATCCAGTAGTATTTGGAGTCTTGGCCACCCTTCGCTTTGGAAGCGCCAATATATCCAACAAAAAAGAATCTATGCAACACCAGTGACTTTAGAATCTCTTTTTCAAGGTTATAAGAAAAGCGATATCCCTATTCCCCAAAACTGGCACGCACCATTACAACAGTTCTTCCATACCTTGGATCAAAAACTCCAAACCCACTTTCAATATCCTCTCTTCGTACCAGAACAACTACAGACGGTCTGGACTGCCCGACTTAAGGCCCTTATTGCTCTGAATCGCCATCTGCAACAAAAACTGCAAACATCCCCCCCTAAGCAGTTACTCCTTACTGAGACCGCCAATCCATGGCATAAACTGATTGCCATTACACTCAGACAGTTGGATACAAAGATTATTGGCTTTCATCATGATAATGATATGGCCAACATCTGGATGCCTTCCTCTGCTTATCTGGAGATCGCGCTCTGTGATCAGTTTGTCTGTCCCACGAAGGCGGCTTCTCGCTTTCACAAAATGGAATATGAAAGAAGTGGTATTGCATCCCACCGTACCCCAGAGTTTCCCACCATAAACACCAATTTTTATCACAAGGTATGGGAGAAGAATCAAAAGTTTCCTGCCCCAAAAGAGATTAAATCCCTCATGGTAATGGGGCATCCACTTCTTGCGTTGCGCTACCTTATGAGTGCGGGCAACTTCTTTGCCTTTCAGGCGAACCTCGCCTGGCGTTTAGGTAAAAGATTGCGCCAATGGCATATCCGAAGCATCTATAAAGGCCATCCAGAGACCACAAATTTAAGACAAAGCCTATTCAATGATGCTTTTGATCAATTTCAGGATCAACCCTTCGAGAAGGTGTGGCATCAGAGTGACGCTTTTCTCTTCAGCCATATTGCCACCACCACCTTTGGTTTTGCACTCTGCACCAACCGTCCGATCTTTATCCTCGATATCAAGAATCAGGATTGGAATATGGAGACCTATGCGCTGCTTAAAAAACGTTGCATCATGATTCCTGCCTGGTTTGATCAACACCAGCGCCTGATGATGGATGAAGATCTCCTAAGAACAAAACTCCAACAAGCCCCCTCCCCCGTAGATCATCGGTATATTGAAGCATTTATGCGGGTTAAGGTTAACAGGCGTACCAGACGCTAACTATTGCTTGAAGACTTCATCAATTGACGAGGCATCAAGGATGCGATCTCCCCATATTTCTAGACTTTGGGCATCCGCTGTTTTAAGTTCTTCATCGACCCAAACAGGGATATTGCCAAATTTCTTCTGGAGTTGGCGCTGAAGAAGTTCAACTCTGCCTTCAACTCTGCCTTCAACTCTGCCTTCAACCCTGCCTTTAGCAAGACCTTTTGCTTCACCTTCAGCCTTTCCCTTAACAAATAGATCTCGCAAAAACGTGTTTTCCATGACATTCACAGAAATAGCCATCTCTTTGACCTCCTCTTGAACGACAGACTCTAGCTTTCGCAAGCCTGCTAAAATCACTAGTTTCTCCAGAGCATCTGCCCTCTCTTTTGATGGCAGCTTTGCAATCCGTGTTAATATTTCTCTAATGGTTTCTCGATCATTTTCCGTCCGGCAGAGTATCGCTAAGAGATTTTCTTCCAGTTGATCACTGGCTAACATCTCATGGCAATCGATATCTTTGATATCAATGACCTCGTACTCGAAATGAATCCCACCTTCATCAATTCTTGTTTTGAATGAGGGGGTTCCAGGCCCAACATACAATAAAAGCTGTATGATTCTGGCATTTGGATAGAGCTGCCTGATTAAAGCATAATACTCAAGCTGCCGCCACTCCATGTTATCATCAGGATCACTTTGCAACTCCAGATGTAGAATTGCCCCAGAGATCAAAAGCACCACCAGATCGGGAAAGCGCTTTTTGACCGATGGGAATTCAACGGTCAGTAACGCTGCGGCTTCTTCACCAACCAAAAGGCGCAAAAGCAATTGCGGTGGTGCCTGAAAAATCTGTTTAAGTGTTGTATCGTATTTCATTGATCACCAGATGACAATAGAAAGATGCAGCACGATTTAGATATCCTCTCATAAGAGGTTTGATCTGGTCAATATTTGATTCAAAACATGCGTGATTATCAATCTAAATGATGCTTCTCTTCGAAAGAGCGCTACAAAGAGCAAATCGAACGGAAATATTGAAAAAGATTAATCATTCTTGTTCTCATGGCCGATATGTTTTATAATTTAAGGAGTGTTTTCCTATTTTTATCTGGAAAGACAGCCACTCCACAGACGGCATACATTTAACATTGCAGGGTTCTCAATCATGGCTCGACTGATACGTATCTTCATGATCGCGCTTGTCGCTGGTTTTCTTCACGTCTCCTCCGCTGACGCCTTAGGTACTGGCGATCGCGTGAAAGTAAAATGGCAGGGAAAATATTATCCCGCCAAAATTCTCCGCTCCTCTGATGCACAGTTTCGTATTCGCTATATTGGTTATGATAGCAGTTGGGATGAGTGGGTCACCCCGACCCGGATGCGCATCCAGGTCTACTGGAAAGGTAAATGGTATAAAGCCAAAGCCCGTAAAGTCTCCGGTAGCCGTGTCTATATCCACTACACCGGTTACGATAATAGCTGGGATGAGTGGGTGACACTGGATCGTATCCGTAGCCGATAAAATCAGCCGAAAACGGCCTACAAAACTCTCTTTATCTAAAAGAGCGCGAGCTTATCTTCGCGCTCTTTATCTGTCTTTTTGGCATTTATCTTTATTGGCTGTGCGCTCATGGTCTGGATCTATCTTGACTAATTGAGTATAATAAAAAAGGAGGATCGTGACATCGATTGTAAAAAAGAGAATCAAAAAACGGGGCACCAACCATGAGAAAAACACTTTCTATTGCACTGATTATGCTCCTATCCTTATCAAATCTTCATGCCAATAACGCTTTAGAAGGTCAAAACACGCAAACCATCGTCTCTACTCTGGTCTCCTCCGAACCAACAATCGATGGTAAAAAAAATGATTCGGTATGGTCTCAGGCCAAAACCATCACCACCATCGATAAAATCACCAGAAAACCAGTTCAGCTTACCTCAGTACACACCACCGATAAAATTTTTTTCCTTGTTCAATATCCCGACCAACACCCCGATACCGAACATAAAATCCTCCTCTGGAATCCTCAACTGGAACTCTACCAGATGGGACTGCTCCGTGAAGATAGTTTTGTCTTTAAATGGAGTATGGCACGCACCCATCCGATTGATCTCACCCTCTCAGCCAATCAACCTTATCAAGCAGATATCTGGTTCTGGAAAGCCGCACGCACAAACCATGCGGGCTATGCCGATGATAAAATACATCAATATGATATCCACCACAGCAAACACGCGAAACGGCTACTCAGTAAAAATGGCCATATATTCTATCTTAAACGCTTAGGTGATCAGGGAACGGCTGCATATAAAACAAAAATCTATACCACATTTGATGGCCCTGACAAACCACAGTTTGATTTTATCACACCTGGAGGAAGCCGTGCGGATGTTCGTGCGAAAGGCCATTGGCTTAATAAACAGTGGACATTGGAGTTTGCCCGTAAACTGAATACAAACCATCATGATGATCTCCAGTTTAATCGTGAAAAAAAGTATCAGTTTGGCATATCAATCTATGAGATTGCAGGCCGTAAGAAGAATCCCCAACTATCCAAACCACTTTTTGGTAGTGGCGAGGTAGGAGAACAGCTCAATCTCATCTTCAGGTGATCACATGCTCTTAAAAATCCCTTTTCACCACGCAAAAAATGGCGGTTTCTTCCTGCTTTTCGCCATGTTGAGCCTTCTTTTAATCATCTTTTTAACCCACCACCACCACTCACGCCAGGAACTTGGACTCATCATCCACAGATTGACTCCGCAAGAGCGCACATTCAATAAGATCAATGAATTGATTAATGCAGCCCATCACGATTTTCAACTTTTCCAACATAAAGAGACTATCCATCCTGACGATATAACAGAAGCCTTAACCAATCTTCATCAAACAATCCTGCACCTTGATCAACATATTCAACAAAAGTTTCCTCAGATCCAACCAAAGAAACTTAAAAAATCTGCTAATACCCTGCGCTTTGCACTTCTCTCTTACTTGAATGAATTAAACAGTACCGATGATCCCAGTAGTGATCTGGGACAACAGCTTCGTATGATCATTACAGAGAATCAAAAAATCGTTGCGCAATGTCTTAAGAGAATCCAACTTTCACCTGAAAACAGTCATTCACAAAAACATATAGATAACGAAAAATTATACCATTTGCAATCCACTGCACAAAATTTGTCCCAAATTTTATATGCAGCATTTGATCGTTACACAAAAGAAGATCGATTGACACTGACTCAAGCCATACAGGCTTCAGAAGAAGCTCTCACCCTGCTAACCTATTTAAGAATTGATCCTGTAGCAGAGGGTCATCAGATCAATCTTAAAGAAAAGTTCCTTAAAGAGATTAAACGCTATCGTATTACACTGATTCAATATGAGCAGCATGTGCAGAATCAAGAACAGCATAGCGATACCCTCCAGATGTTAGAGAATGACCTCCATAGGACATGGAGTAATATAAGTCAGGATCTTTCCACGATCAGCACACGACTGCACAAACATATTGATGCATCCCATAAGCAACTGCTTAACTCCAGTGAAAGCAGGCTGCAACATTTTTACTGGCTCGCAGCGCTTGCACTCATTCTGGCCCTGGTGATCTCCCGTCTACTGGATACAACCTTAAAAGAGCGTATCCATATTTTAACCAGTGGTGCAGATGCTTTTGCCAAGGGGCGTTTTGGTCATCCGATAAAACTGCACAGCAATGATATCTTTGAGCAGTTGGGTGATACACTCAACAAAATGGCAAAAGATCGACAACACTATGAAAATCAACTGCAACTGGAAAGAAGCTACATTAATGAGATCATAGAGAACTCGATGCACATGATTATTGCGGTCAACAAAGATCGTAAAATTGAGATCTTCAATCGTGCTGCACAACAGTGTTTTGGCTATCAGTTATCCGAAATCAAAGGAAGAGAGGGTACGATTCTCTATGATAATAAAGAGGATATGGATCGTGTCAGCCAGGCGTTAGAAAAACATGGCCACTTTATCGGTGAAATTTTAAATCGCCGCAAAAATGGTGAAAGCTTCCCCTCCCGCCTCTCCGCGATGGTGATCTATAATGAAGAGGGTGCATTTAATGGTGTTGTAGGAAATTCCCACGATATCACTCAAGAAAAAGAGATGGAAGCCATCAGGCAGGCCAAAGAGGTTGCTGAGAAAGCCAGCCAGACCAAAAGTGAATTCCTTGCCAATATGAGCCATGAGATCCGTACACCGATGAATGCTGTGATTGGCCTTACCGATCTCGCTTTAGCTGATGTGATCTCCGCTAAAACCCGTGACTACCTTAATAAGATCTCCGTTTCATCACGTGCACTGCTCCGTATTATCAATGATATTCTGGACTTCTCCAAGATTGAAGCTGGGAAGCTCTCTCTGGAGAAGGGCGATTTTCAGCTGGATGACGTATTTGAGCATCTCTATATTCTTTTCCATGAACGCGCCAAAGAGAAAAATGTCCAATTAATTCTCAACCCCTCCTCAATAAGCCACTATACCATCCAAGGTGATAAACTGCGTCTGGAGCAGATTTTAATCAATCTCATTGGTAATGCTTTAAAGTTTACAGAAGAGGGAGAAGTTAAAGCGAAGGTTACACTGCTTGAAGAGACAGATTCTAAAATAACGCTACAGTTTATGGTGTGTGATACAGGTATCGGTATGGATAAGATCACCATTACAAAACTGTTCACTGCATTTGAGCAGGCCGATGGCTCAACAACACGAAAGTATGGCGGTACAGGTTTGGGTCTGACCATCAGTAAACAGTTAATTCAAATGATGGGTAGCGATATCGCGGTGGATAGCACACCAGGTAAAGGAAGCTGTTTTTCATTTACACTGATCCTCAAAGTAACGTCACGCAAAAAGAAGCAACAGAAAGTAACAGAATCTAAAGTTTCTGCACAACAGGTCTTTGAGAGACTAGCGGGGAGTAAAATTTTACTTGTTGAGGATAATCGTATTAATCAACAGGTCGCCAAGGAGATGCTTGAAGGGGTGGGATTGGTTGTAAAGATCGCCAACCATGGCCAGAAGGCTGTCCAGAAAGTGAACCAGAATCACTTTGATGCAATATTCATGGATATCCAGATGCCCATCATGGATGGTTATACCGCTACGGAGAGAATCCGCCAGACCCATACAGAAGAAAATTTACCCATTATTGCCATGACCGCTCATGCAATGAAGGGGGATCGCAACAGATCGCTTCAGAGTGGTATGAATGATCATATCACCAAACCAATTGATCAGGATCTGCTTTATAGAACACTACTCAAATGGATCAAATCCTCTGAAAAGATCATACCACAAAAAGAGCCCCCTCCTCTGCTTGCACCTTCTTTGGATCAACGGCAAAAGAGACTTCCTGCCCAGATACCGGGCATTGATCTTAATGCAGCACTCTTGAGGCTTAATAATAATCAGTCCCTTTTATGGTCGATTCTTATCTCATTCCCACAGGATTTTGCTGCTTATCCTACACGACTCCATCAGGCACTCACAGGCAAAAGAGCCGATGATCCTCTTATAGCGCAAAATCTGGCCCACACCATTAAAGGTGCTGCCGGAAATCTCTCTGCAACCGCCCTCTTTGATGCTGCTTATGCTTTAGAGATGGCCATTCGACAGAAAAAAAGAGCGCAGTGGCTTCCATTACTGGATCAGTTTAATAACGCCTTAAACGAGGTTCTAGAATCGATTGATGCATTAGAGACATCTCAACAGGAGATTGAAACCCAACAAGAAGAAGCGCAGCAGCCTGAGATTGATGCGCCCTCCTTAGAGGTCAATCTTGAAAAACTCAATACACAGATGAGAGCGCTCTCACAACATCTATTGGACTTTGATGCAGGAACACAAGAGGTCTTTAATCAACTTGAGCCCCAACTTAAACTGGTTTTTAATAGCTCCGATACCCAACAACAACTCATCACTGAGATGGCCAACCATATCGATCAATTTGATTTTCAGGAGGCGCATGAAATTTTAATTCAACTGGCGATGGTGTTGGGCATTACGTTAACAGAATAAAGCGACCAGTCAGATCGTACCACAAAGCGGTAATTTCTTTGCACCTGTATGAGTTAAGGTGCTGGAATATAAGAAGATGAGTGATGTGTTTCGTGACCCGTTAAATCAGTGTTTGTTTTGCTCTTTGAAAAGCGCTTCAGGAGAACGGGCGGTGAAGATCTGTTTTCCCCAGTTTTCCAACTGTTGAGAGGTGGCATTAGAAAGTTTTTCAGGCACCCATGGCGGTAGGGAGTCGAACTTTTCTTTTAAGAGGCGGTGGAGCATTTTTGCTTCGCCTTTGATCATTCCAGCGCGTTCTAGCTTTGGTCCAAGCCTTGAGATTACATCTTGTTCTACTTGTGGCGTTAATTCTCGTTTGATTTCTTGAGCAAACTCTGATCTCCATTCCATCTCTTTCTCCGGTTTCACAATTTGGATCATTTTCCGTAAAATTTCTTCATTAACTATAGCATACACGACCAGCAAGTAGCGCAAAATTTTTATCAGAAATTCCCGATCTGCTTCAAGCAGATCCTCTGCGATCTGAAAGATGATCTCCAACTGCTCTTCTTTAGAGCTGTGGGCATATTTTAATGCCATAAAGCTGGCGCGCAGTGTGGGATGTTCCGAGAGTTCTGAATCTGGTATTTTCCCGAGGTCAATGACAAAGAAGGGGAAATCCAGCAGAAAAGGCTTGATGGTTTCATCGGCATCAAACAGCGCAGAGAACTGCGGCTCAATATTCCACTCTTTTTCACCATGGCAGATTAAAATGGGTACGACAAGACGTTCTCTCAACAGAGCGGTTGAAGCCAAAAAGGACGATCTATTTATCTCTTTGAATAGAGGCCGTTTAATGCGTAGAGTACCTGTTGATTCTCTTCTTTTGTGCGCGCTGCAATACGCACAAACTCCCCCGACTCCAACCCCTTTTTATCATCACAGTTGCGCACATAAATACCATGACGAATCAATAGGAGCGCGGTCAAATCCCAAGCACTCATACCATTTAAGATCTCTAGCAAGATAAAGTTGGCTTTAGAGGGGTAGGTTTTAAATATGGGCTCAAGATTTCCCAGTTGCTTGAAAAAATGACCGGTATGCTGAATATAGTGCTGACGTATGGGCTCATATCTCTGTTGAAATTCTTCTTGAGCGAGAAGACGGAGAAACCACTCCGCCAATCCAGAGACATTCCATAGATAGCCTCTCTCAACTAACTGTTGTACCCGTTTAGGATGCATCACCGCAAACCCTGCTCTCAGTCCAGCAACACCAAAATCTTTGGAGAGGCTTTTGATGATGATCAAATTTTTATATTTCTCCACCAGATTGATCGCGCTATGATAAACATCAAACTGTTGATGCTCATAGGAGAAATGGATAAAACTCTCATCAATAATAATCAGCGGTAAAGATTGCAAAGCATCCAGCAGTGATTCGATATTCTGTCGATCACAATAGCCGCCATTGGGATTGTTGGGATTGATCAAAACCAGTGTATCGGGTTTTCTTTGCTGGATATCTTTTAATAATCTTGTTAGATCTAGGTTAAAATGATCCTGTTTATCTAAGGTATGAAACAGCGCTTGAACATGCAAAGGTAAGAACTCATAGAAGGCTGAAAATGTGGGCAGAATGATCATTGCCCGTTGCTGAGCAAAGTTGTGTAGCACGGCATGGATAATTTCAGCAGCACCATTGCCCGCAAACAGCATTTCCGCTGGAAGATCAAGTATTTTAGAGAGGATAGACCCAAGAATATGATTTTGTGAAGGATAGCGCTCTAAGAGCGCACGAAAACGGTGGGGCTGTTGTAGAAGATCCCTCTTCAGATAATCCATCACCAGATCGGTGGCATAGGGGTTGGAGAGAAAACAGGCATCAATCTTAAGATTGATCTCTGGTATACGTTCTAAGAGATGGAGAATATTGGTGGGATGGGTTCCAGCCTGTTGATGCAGCGTATGAATCCGGTGGGCCAGTTGATGCTCATTTTGTGTGAGCGCTTTTGTGATCATTCTTTTCCTTGCAGATTCATCTTTTGTGCGGTCAGTTTAAGCAGCGCGTAGAGCGATTTTAGAAAGGGTGTTTTAAGTTGATGTTTTCCAGCCAGTTGGATCACATGGCCTAAAATGGCATCCACCTCCATGGCACGGCCTGACTGATAATCAAGTAGCATACTGGTTTTATAGGGCTTCATTTTATCGGTGGCCGCCAGATTTTTCTCAACGGCATCATCAGAGATTGCATAACCCTCTGCTCTAGCAACGAGAATCACTTCACGCATCACCTGAGAGGCCAGATCACGGATCTCTGGTGTATCCATCATCTCCCGTGTATCCGCACCAGCGGCCAATACAGAGATTGGATTAAAAGGCGCATTCCAGATCAGTTTTTTCCAGCGATCTAAGCCAATATTCTCAGAAAGATGACAAGGAATAGAGACTTTTTTAAACAGTGCGGCTAAGTTTTGCGTCTTTTTAGAGATGCCTCGCGGATAATTACCAAATGCTAAGCGACCAAAACAGAGATGATCGATCACACCAGGAGATTTACGGCTTAAACAGACAAAAGCCAAACCACTGATTAACTCATGTTGCGGTAGAGCCTGTGCAATACGCGATTCAATATCAATACCATTCTGTAGCAGAACGATTGTGGTCTCTTCGCCTAACAGGGGTTTAATCTGTTTGGCAAGATCAATCTCAGGCAGTTGCTTGACACAGATCAAAATATAGTCTGGTGGTGTATCCTCAGCAACAATGCCATACGTTACCCGATGGGGCGTGACTTTAAAATCGCCATCAATGCTATGGATCGTTAAACCCCGACTTTTGATCGCTTCATAATCGGAACGACAGGCCATCGTCACCTTAGCGCCCGCCTGAATCAGTTTGGCACCATAGAAGCCACCAACAGCACCGACACCAAAGACAACAACAGATGGTGATTGAACATGGTCTGGATGATCCATCACGATACCCTTTGATCATAAAAAGAATCAGCGTTTCGATCTATTTTAGGTTCGACCAAACCTTTTTTCAAGTTCTGCCAGCGAGATTTTAACATATGTGGGCCGGCCATGGTTACACTGTCCTGAGTAGAGTGTCTCCTCCATCTGTCGTAGCAGGGTATTCATCTCCTCCAGTTTAAGACGGCGATTGGCACGGATCGCACCATGACACGCCATGGTGGCCAACATCTGATCGCGCATCTCCTCAACAAGGGTACTTTCACCAAAAGATTCCAGTGCATGCGCCATATCGAGGATCAAATTTTGAGCCGGCGCATGGGCAAGAATGGCGGGCAGTTCCTGTACAGTAAATCCTAGATCACCAAATGGTTTAATGATCACACCAAAATCTGCAATCTTCTCACGGTGTTTCTCTAGAAGACGCGCTTCTGAAGCGGAGAGATGAATGGTTTCAGGAATAAGGAGCATCTGCCGTTCTAGAGATTGAAGCGCATAACTTTTCTTCAGATGTTCATAAACAATGCGCTCATGCGCGGCGTGCATATCCACCAGAATCACCCCTTCTGGGGTTTGCGAGAGAATATAGAGCCCATGAATCTGTGCTAAGGCCTGACCAAGCACACCAACTTCTGCCACCTCTTTTTCTACACCTATTTTAAGTGAATCTTTTATCGGATAAGCGGTATAGTTGGCTGAAGTCTGCTCTGGCGTCTCTTCAATCTCTTCCTGTTGGTATAATGCTGGTGGCACCGCCGTCTTTTGTGCAAGCGGCGTGGTCTTTTTGCGCAGATCAAGATGATACTGCACCTTCTCTTTATTGGATTCAGAGATATTGATCTGTTTACGTTTTTTCCCTTTTTTGCTCTTCGGGTACAGCTCTGGTGTAAAGTGCTCTGGTTTTGAAGCGCGTTTGGGGAGCACCACATCATCGGTATTGATCTTTCGATGGCGAACACCGTGCTTATCCACATAATCGTGATTTTTCTCTGGGCGCTTTTGCTGTTTTTTCTGGTCTGGTAAGGGAGACGTTGTTTTTGTCTCATTGCGCACGGCTTGTACAGCGGCATAAGCATCAAGCGGTGGCTGCGCATCTTGATTGTCTGTCTTACTACGGATCTTCTGTACAGCGGCATAGGCTTCTGGATGCTGTATATCAGAATCTGTCTTTGGCGTTGATCTCTCTTGAGGTGTTTCAGATGTCTGTTCTGGTCCAGAGTAGCTGAGGGACTGGATACTCTCCTCTTGCTGTTTTTGGATAAAATCTTGCGTCTGATAAGCCCGATAGCCCATATCTGCTAAAGCAGAAGCAAGACCACGGCGGATGGCGGAGAAAACCGTATTGGCTTGATGAAAACGCACCTCCAGTTTTGCTGGATGAACATTCACATCCACCTGATCGGGGGCGATCTCTAGAAACAGTACCAGAATGGGATAGCGATCTTTGGCAAGAAAATCACGATAAGCTTCTCTGACCGCTTGATTTAACAGACGATCCCTGACCCAGCGCTGATTGATAAAGATATGCATATTGGCCGCATTGCGCCGATTCATGGTGGGTAAGCCTAACCAGCCAAAAAAACGCAATGGTCCTTGGATTCCAGAAGTTTCCAGACAGTTCTGACTAAAATCACGGCCAAGAATTTTATTGAGGCGGAAACTTTGACTGGAAATATCTGCCGCCGCAGGCATTTTCAGCACTTCACGTCCATTGACTACCAGTTCAAAAAAGACGTTGTGGTTAGCCAGAATCATACGATAGATCCAATCCTGAATATGATTGAGCTCTGTACGATCTGCCCGAAGAAACTTTAAGCGTGCGGGCATATTAAAAAAGAGATTACGAATCGAGATTCGTGTTCCGACTGGCATGGGTATCGGTGCCACCTCACGATTTTTACCCCCGGTAAGTGAGATTTTTATCCCGATCTCCTCTGCTTTACAACGGCTCTCTAAAGTAAGTTGAGAGACAGAGGCAATGGAGGGTAAGGCTTCACCACGAAAGCCCAAGGTTTGGATATTAAAAAGATCATCGGTAGAGCGTATTTTTGAGGTGGCATGACGTTTTAGGGCCAAAGCCGCTTGATCCGGGGTCATGCCATGACCATCATCCTGCACCCGAATCAGTCGTTTCCCCCCGGCCTCAATTTGGATACGAATCTTCTTAGCCCCAGCATCCAGGCTATTTTCCACCAACTCTTTGATCACAGAGGCGGGACGTTCCACCACCTCCCCCGCCGCAATCTGGTTGGCCAGATGTTCAGGAAGCTGTTGAATTTCTGGAGTAGATGCACTCTTTGTGTGATGATGAGCTGTTTTTTTAGAGGAGGGTTGACTCATAGATTCCTCTTTTGCATATCAATCCATATATATTAAGAATATCATGCTTACTCTGTGCCAACCATTATATCTTTTTATTCAATCAGGTATAAAACGATTGACTGTTTAAAATGGATTACTATCTTAAGATTTTTCTTAAGCAATAATCTTTATCTTTTATCATGTTAAAGAAAGCTTAATACTGTTATAAATCATAAACAATACGCTCTTTCAAGAAGGGATAAGAGATACATACTCAGTATTGTGCATTGTCCCACATATCATGGTTGAACCGTACCACCAGATTTCTTCCCTGCTCTTTGGCCTGGTAGAGTGCAACATCGGAATATTTAAGGGTCTTCCAGAAGCTTGTATCATCATCTGGGAACGTACTGACACCCACACTGATCGTTTTTTCCAAACTTGGTCCATTGGGTATAGAAAATTTATTCTGCTCAATCTTCTGGCGTAGTTTCTCTGCAAGCTGTATGGCTTCATCTTTTTCTATATCAATGAGCATGATCATGAACTCTTCACCGCCAAATCGAAACACCAGATCTGCCGTTCGGATGGAATCATTCAGAAGCGTTGCCGTTTGCCTTAAAATGGCATCTCCCGCATCGTGACCATGTTCATCATTGACCTGTTTGAAAAAGTCCATATCACACATTAAGATACCGATGCTCTTTTTACGCCGAAGCGTTGCGGCACAGATTCTCTCTGCGCTCTCTTGCAGATAGCGACGATTATGCAACCCTGTCAGGGGATCACGTTGGGCTGATTCTCTTAATGTGGTGGTCAGATGTTTTGATTCAATAATGGGAAGCGCTTCATGGATATACTGAATCGCCTGTCTCACCTTGATCATTGTTTGATCAGCACGCTTGATGTCTGCATCACCATTGACAACAAATTGTGTCACGCCTATGGTGATGCCACTGATATTCATTGGCAAACAGACATATTGCTGGATCTCTTCTCCCTCTTGGAACTGTTTACAGATCTTTGGAAAATCATAGGATGAAATTTTGTGTCCAGTTCGCTTGACCTTGCACAGATTGCAGTTACTTAAGATTGCTGGATTGCACCGCAATTCGTTCTCTTTTATAGATAGTGGATAGACAACCTGCATCTGATCATTGGTATTATTGATCTCGTAGATCACAATTTCTTTAAAGTCGAGAAACTCAGTAAAAACACTCCACAACCGCGAATAGACATCCTCTTTGGTTTCATCTTCTTCAATCACCTTACGAAACTTTGTCAATCGATTGATTGATTCCATCAAAAAATTGAACTCTATACAGAGAGAACCGATCTCATCGGTGGAGTTTATATTGATCTTATGGTGTAGATCAACATCTCCGGCACCTTGTGAAATCTCTTTTAATCCCGCAATCACTGATTTCAGTCGTCTGGTGATACTATGTCCAGTCCAATAGGCTAAGATTAATATAATCAGTGAAAACAACAAGGCCCCACGAATCACCGTCGTTTGAAGTTCATTGACCTCTTTCTCCACATCATCTAAGTATATACCGCTACCGATAATCCAACCCCACGGTTTGAATCCTTTCACATAAGAGACTTTTGGCACAGGTGTCTCTTCCTCTGGTTTTGGCCACATGTAGCCGACAAATCCACCATTTTTCTTTTTGGCTTTTTTAACAAACTCCTGGAATAAGAGTACCCCATTTGGGTCTTTATAATTGGTTAGATCTTTTCCATCTAATGAAGCAATAATGGGATGCATCACCATCCGCGGGGTATTATCATTGATCCAGAAATATTCATACTCTTGATATCGGAGAAGTTTTACTGTCTCCATCGCCTGTTTCTGTGCATTTTCCCGAGAAAGCGCACCCGATGTTTCCAAAAAGTGATGGCGTTGTAAGATGCCAAAGGCCACCTCGACGACTTTCTTTGTTGTCGCCTTTTTCTCCTCCATCACCCGATTTTTTACGTAAGGAATAAAATAGATAAATGTGACAGCGAGTATCAAGGATGTGCCAAAAAACGAAATAAATAAGATTTTTGACAGAATGGGCCAGTTATGTAGGCGCCATAGACTCATAGTGAACCTCCTGCAATGACCCAAATTGGCTATTCGTGGTTTAAATTGACTTCAGATCGAGTTAGCCAAAGCACGCGCCAATCCATTGTTTAACCCTACGACCAAAACAAACTTCTTGAAGATCAATAATCAGATTATCATTATCTCTTAATCATGACGATGTATTAAACGCTGATTTTCATGCATCCTCTATTCCAAAAAATTTCTTGCTTGCATTCTTCTCGAAAACGTTTTACAAAAGAGAGATCTGCATATTTTTTAAACCGCAAAGGGGACATGATTATGTCGATCTGTCGCGCCACACAAGCTCCAGGTAGACCAGTAACCTCCACGAACAGCGCCCGCATTGCCCCCCTACTGCGACTATCCTCCCTTGTGCCTTATATCCTACTGCGATCCTAATCTCTCCTCAGATCTTCTATATAAAAATACAATTCAATCTCTCTTATCTTTGAAGTGTAAGAGCGTTTTATAAGGATATGTGATCATCATAGGGTTCACATGGGTATCCTCATACGCGCTTTTACGTTAAGAGTACCTTTTTCGCTTTCTCCTAAACAAAGCCATCGGTTTTAAGGAACATCCATGAGCACCATGCCTTTTCATAAATACCGTCCCTTTACGCCAATCGATCTTCCTGATCGAACCTGGCCTAATCAAACGATCACCAAAGCACCAAACTGGTGTAGTGTCGATCTGCGTGATGGTAACCAGGCACTGATTAACCCCATGACCCCGGAAAAAAAGGGCGCCATCTTCGCACAACTTTTAGAGATCGGTTTCAAAGAGATCGAAGTGGGCTTTCCAGCCGCCTCTAAGGATGATTTTGATTTCACCCGCCATATCATTGAAAATAATCTGATTCCTAAAGATGTAACCATCCAGGTTCTGGTACAGGCACGGAAACATCTTATTGAACGTACATTCGAAGCGATCCGTGGTGCACGCCGGGTGATCGTGCATATGTATAACTCCACCTCCACACTGCAACGTCGGGTGGTGTTTCGTAAAAGCCGTGAAGAGATAAAACAGTTGGCCATTGATGGCATTAAACTGGTTAAAAAAATGGCTGCCAACTTAACCGATACAGAGATTCAGTTGCAGTACTCTCCTGAGAGCTTTACGGGTACGGAGCTCGATTTTGCAGTGGATATCTGTCAGGCGGTGGTGGATACCTGGGATCCTAAAGAGAATGATCCCCCTGTCATTCTTAATCTGCCCGCAACCGTGGAGATGGCCACAGCCAACACCTACGCCGATCAGATTGAGTGGTTCTGCCGTAATTTGCCCTCCCGGGAGAAGACCTTAATCAGTCTGCACGCCCATAATGATCGCGGTACAGCAGTGGCTGCAACAGAATTGGCTTTGATGGCCGGTGCAGATCGGGTGGAAGGTACACTGTTTGGTAATGGCGAGCGTACGGGTAATGTCGATATTATCACAGTGGCTTTAAATATGTTCTCCCAGGGGGTTGATCCTAAACTTGATTTTGGTAATATCGCCAAGGTGGTGCAGGTTTCTGAAGCAGCAACGGAAATTCCGGTCTCTGTACGCCACCCCTATGCAGGAGAGTTGGTCTTTACCGCTTTTTCTGGTTCACATCAGGATGCCATCCGTAAGGGGATGATCCTCATGCGCAAAGATCATCCTGAGCTTTGGGAGGTGCCCTATCTGCCGATTGATCCTGCTGATCTTGGTCAAACCTATGAACCAATTATCCGCATTAACAGTCAATCGGGTAAAGGGGGCGTGGCTTACATCTTAGAGGAGCATTTTGGTTTCCGTCCTCCTAAAGAGATGCAGGGTGAAATCAGCCAGGTGATTCAGAAGATTACCGATCAAGAGAGTCGTGAACTCACCCCAGAGGAGATCTCAACGGCTTTTAAAAAGCACTTCTGTGAAACACAAACCCCTTTTATGCTGTTACCCGACTTTAAAAGCCGTGTCGCAGATAAAGCCGATCCCAAGCTGGAGCAGTGGCGTATCAATGCGAAAATTTCATTCTCTGAAGAAGAGCACAATGTTGAAGGTTTAGGTAACGGGCCACTCAGTGCATTGGTGGATGCATTAGAGAAGCGTTTTCAGCTTAAGATCCGTATCTTAAACTATGCACAACACGCTTTAGGTGAGGGCCGTCATGCAGTTGCGGTCAGCTATGTTCAGGTTGAAATTGAAGATCATGGTCTGGCTTATGGTGTTGGGTTACATACCAATATTAATGTATCCCCGCTGTATGCAGTGATCAATGCGATTAACCGAACCTGGAAAGCTTAAACATTTCACCAGGGATCATCTCATTGAATGATCCCTGGCTTTATAAAAATAGATCACCATGAAAAATGCCACCATCATCCAGCATCTTGCATTTGAGAATCTGGGCATTCTCGAACCACTCCTAAAACCGACCTATAACCTTACTTTCTTACAAGCCGGTATCGATTCACTCATCAATATTCAGACCGATCTGTTGATTATTTTAGGTGGTCCAATTGGTGTCTATGATGAACCCGATTACCTTTTTCTTACCGATGAGCTTAAACTGTTGGAGAGACGTCTGGCACAGGATCTACCCACTTTAGGTATCTGTCTTGGCTGTCAACTGATGGCGCGCGCTTTGGGTTCAAAAGTCTATCCCAGCGGTTATAAAGAGATCGGCTGGTCACCAATTCAACTGACCGATCAAGGCCAACAATCCCCTTTAAAACCGCTGCATAATCAGCCTGTACTACACTGGCATGGTGATACCTTTGACCTTCCTCAGGGGGCACACCATTTAGCCTCCTCCAAGCTTTGCACACAACAAGCTTTTCAATATAAAAACAGCCTTGCGCTACAATTCCATCTTGAAGTGACCCCTACAGGGCTGGAGTCCTGGTTTATCGGCCATGCAGCAGAGATCGGTATGACAGAGAATCTTACCGTAAAACAGTTGCGTCGAGATACAAAAAAGTGGGGTGTAAAACTTATGCAGCAAGGAGAGGCTGTTTTCTCTCAATGGCTTAAAACGCTTCCTTAAAAAAATTCATAAATGCTCTGATGATATCGCCGCCACAGCCATGGATGCAACACCTTCATTGCGCCCTGTAAAGCCCATACGCTCGGTTGTTGTGGCTTTCACATTCACCTGGGTGTTAGCGATCTTTAGGTCTTCGGCAATATGCTGTTCCATCTGGCGCATAAAGGGCGCCAGTTTTGGTTTCTGGCAGATGATGGTTGCATCAATGTTACCGATTTTATAACCACATTTTTGCAGGTTCTTACCCACCTTGATAAGAAGAACCCGGCTGGATATATCTTTATACTTCGCATCAGTATCTGGAAAATGACGACCAATATCCCCCATGCCAGCAGCACCTAAGAGAGCATCACAGATCGCATGCAGTAGTACATCGGCATCAGAGTGACCCAATAGTCCTTGCGTATGTGGAATCTCCACACCACCTAAAATCAGTTTACGATGATCCGCCCAGCGGTGTGCATCAAAGCCTTGTCCAACACGGTAGTTCATTAATCGATCCTTAAAGATATTCTGTTTCACTTAACATTCAAGATAAAATGCCATCCAAGCCCGATCCTGACGATGGGTGATCTTGATATTTTGTTCTTCACCCGGAATCAGGCCGACCGGCGTATCACTCTGCTCGACAATTGAGGCATCATCTGTCGCCATAAAACGTGCTTTAATCGCTTGATCATAAGCGGCTTTTAACAGACCAAAACGAAAAACCTGTGGTGTCTGAATACGTCGCAGTTGGCTGCGATCGATGGTTTTAGTGACAGTTTTATCATCTGTGGTCTCCTTGATGGTATCTGAGAGCGGTAGTGCAGGAATCAGTGCATTATAGGTTGCTCTTGCCGCAAAGAGGCGATCAAGGAGTGCGTTAGAAATCAGCGGTCGTGCGCCATCATGAACCGCAACCCAATCATCTGGATCACAACGAAGCGATTGCAACGCATTGTAGACCGAATCACGCCGTTCGACACCGCCATAGATTGGTGGTAAGATTTTCTGGTTTTTGTTACAGTCTTTAACAACCTTTGCCCACAAGGCATCATCACCTGAGGCAATGACCGGTAAAATGGCTTCGATCAAAGGATGATGAAGGAGTCTTTGCACCGTGTGGTAAACAATGGGATAATTGTTAACCTTCTGATACTGTTTCGGAATATCTCCACCAAAACGGCGCCCCTTGCCCGCAGCCAGAAGGATAACCGTACAGGGTGAAACAATCGGTCTCTTTAAAGTCATGATCTTAACTGTTTTGATTGTGCGCAAAGATGATCTACAATAGAAAGATAAGATAGTGATCATAAATGAGGATCACTTGTCAAGCTTAAGCTTAAACCAGGAGCGCGCACGTGGCACATATGGTCCTTGGCATTGCAGGCATTCTTTATCTGTTGGCCGCAGGCATTATTTTCTATAACCATCGCCGTCAGCAACATGAAGCTTCTATTTTAAGTTGGGGCGGGGTGCTGATCGCCTGGATTATTCAATCCATGCTACTCTATCACCAACTGTTTAATCTGCAAGAAGCCTCACGCCTGACGATTAATCTCACCCTCTCCATGGAACTTGCCGCCTGGATTACCGGTCTACTCTATGTGGTCGGATGGTGGACCAATCGAACTCTGGTCCGCTCAGTGGGTATGGTTCTCCTACCCTTAATGGCACTGCTTCTGTTTGCCGCACAGATTTCACCAATCAGTGCACACCACACCAAAACAGTGACCCCAGATGGTCTATTGGGTATTCATCTTTTTCTTGCCTTTCTTGCCTATGGCCTCTTCTGTATCGCCGCTATTTTAGCACTATTAGATGCTTTCCAGGCGCATGCACTAAAACAGAAACGGTTTGGTCCCTTCTTCTCCACAATCCCCTCACTCACCCGTTTAGAGGTGGCGCTCTTTCGTGTAGTACAACTGGGATTTCTCTCCCTCACCTTAAGCATTATCACCGGTATGCTCCACTTCCATCTGCAATATGATGTGTGGTTGATCTTTAACCATAAGGTGGTATTCTCACTCAGTGCCTGGGTTGTGATGGCTCTGCTTTTAGGAGGACGCTACATCTATGGGTGGCGTGGACGCAACGCGGTGCGTATGGTACTCATCGGCTACGGCTTTCTGGTATTGGCCTTTCTGGGGGTTAAATTTGTCGCAGAAATTATTTTACCCCATATACGTAGCCCGTAACCTTTTTTAAAATGATATTTTGATACTGATCAAAATAGTGTAAAGAGTAGCTCTCTATTTTATCAAACGTAAAGAAACATTCAAGCGATTGAGGTCTTAATTGTGCTTGATCTTAAACAGATCCGTCAAAATCCTGAAGACATCGAAAACGCCTTAAAACGCCGCGATGCCCAATTTACACTCTCTGACTTTCAGGTACTGGAAGCGGAGAAACGTGCGCTGCAAACCGAAACCGAAACACTCCAGGCACGACGCAATGCGCTCTCCAAAGAGATTGGTCTGCGTAAACGGGCCAAAGAGAACGCAGATGATCTGTTGGCAGAAATGAAAACAGTGGGGCCTAAACTGGGTGAATGCTCTAAAGCACTCAAAGAGAAAGAGCATGCCTTACAACAGATGCTGGCGCTTTTTCCTAATCCACCGCATCCATCCGTACCCTCAGGTGATGATGAAAACGATAATGTTGAAGTGCATCGTTGGCCCCAGAACAGTAAAGATCCCGATCCCCTACCCTTTACTGCAAAGCCCCACTGGGAGGTTGGTGAACATTTAGGTCTACTCGATTTCACCGCTGGTGCTAAAGTGGCTGGTGCCCGTTTTACCGTATTTAAAGGTGCGGGGGCACGCTTAAATCGGGCACTGATCTCCTTTATGCTCGATCTACACACTCAAGAGCATGGTTATACTGAAGTATTACCCCCCTTTATGGCGAATGCTGAGGCACTCTTTGGTACAGGACAGTTGCCTAAATTTGAGGAGGATCTCTTTTGCACAAGGGATGATGCCCTGTTTTTAATTCCTACCGCTGAGGTGCCAATCACCAATCTGGTGCGAGAGCAGATTCTTGATCAAAAAGCCTTGCCACTTAAAATGGCCGCCTGGACCGCCTGCTTCCGTCGTGAAGCCGGTGCCGCAGGACAGGATACCCGTGGTCTGATTCGTCAGCATCAATTTGATAAAGTAGAGTTGGTGCATATCACCCACCCGGATCACAGCTATGAAGCGCTGGAAGCATTAACAGAACATGCTGAAGAAGTATTAAAACGTCTGGAACTCCCCTTCCGACGCATTACCCTCTGCACTGGAGATATGGGTTTTTCCGCTGCAAAAACCTACGATTTAGAGGTATGGTTACCAGGACAGGGGTGTTACCGGGAGATCTCCTCCTGCTCTAATACTGAAGACTTTCAGGCACGGCGCATGAAGGCACGTTTCAGAGATGCAGAAACCCGTAAACCCCGTTTTGTGCATACACTCAATGGTTCCGGTGTTGCGGTTGGACGTACCCTGGTAGCAATTCTGGAGAATTATCAAACCGAAGATGGAAGTTTACGGATTCCTAAAGCACTCCAGCCCTATATGAACGGCGAAGAGATCATCACCGCTTAAAGATTGTCTGTAATCGTGAAGTAACCATGAGACAATAAAGCCAGTTAAATTCTGCAAAGCTGGCTTTTATGCTTAAATTGATAAGTCAGTTAAACTGCCTGATCCAATTTTAAACCATCCAAAAATCTGTTTTTGGTGATACGCGAGTGGAGAGATCATTGTGTCTATCAAAGCAATCGGCGATCTATCATGCGCTTTTAATACTTTTGGGCCAACAGAGACCGCCGCGCTATCTTCTCATTTAGGATCACGCCTAAAACATCTTCAAGAAGAGATCTCCACTTTAGAAAATCATCAAATCCCCTTTTTATCGCTTCTGGATCATGATCAAGAGATCAAAAAGGCAAAGCTATGGGCAAAGAGAATTCAGCAACGGGCAAAAAGGTTGATCATCTTCGGTATTGGGGGAAGCTCTTTAGGCGCGGATATGCTGGTGCATCATCTGGGCAATCAAGCGATCAAGATCCAGTTCTTTGATAACGTTGATCCTGAAACATTGGCGCGATTACAAACCATACCCTGGGAAGAGAGTTTTGTTCTGGCGATCAGTAAATCGGGGGGAACCGCTGAAACATTGAGCCAGTTGCTCACGACACTGCCCATACTCCAGAGGGTCTGGGGAGAGAATCTCAACGAACATATGGCGGTGATCACTGAAAACAGAACCGGCGCACTCTTCACCATTGCACAACATTATCAACTGCCGATTATTGAGCATCCTGCTGTGGGGGGGCGTTTCTCTGTGCTCTCTGTGGTGGGACTGCTGCCTGCTATGGTTGCGGGTGTAGACATTGATGCACTGCTTAAAGGGGCACGCCATATGGCGCAGGCCTGTAAGAGTCATCAATTCGCAGAAAATCCTGCCCTGCTTTTCTCTGCCATTCAAACCGTCATGTTTGAACAGGGAAGGAATATCAGTATAATGATGTCTTATGGAGACTCTCTTTCAAAAATATCGGCATGGTATGCGCAACTGTGGTCGGAGAGTCTAGGCAAAAAAGAGATCAGACAGAAGAGAGCAAAAGGATTAACACCCGTCGCCTCCCGGGGTGTTACCGATCAACATTCACAGCTACAACTCTATATGGATGGACCGGATGATAAACAGTTTACCCTGCTGTTTAATCCAACACTGGCGAGTCAGGGCGAGACCATTCCAGCGCAGTTTGCCTCTCTTGAATCGGTAAAGCCCTTAGCAAACCGTACCACGGGTGCTCTGTTTGAGGCGGAGTTTCTAGGTACACGCGATTCATTAATCCACGGTGGAAAACCGGTACGTGTTTTTCATCTCCCCTCAAATGATGCCAAAGCATTGGGCTCTTTTCTTTTGCTTATGGAGCTGGAGACGCTTTTTACAGCCCGATTAATGCAGATCGATCCTTTCGATCAACCCGCTGTCGAAGATAGTAAAGTACGTGCGCGTCGTTACCTAATGCAAGGTGTATAAGAGAATCGACTTTTATCTGATCATCTTAATCCTTTAAATCAGGGATAAAAAAGTGAAAAAGGAGATATTTATGAGGATTAAACATTGTCTTATAAACGGTTTTAGCACACTCTCTCTCTCACTGATTTCCCTCATTTTAAGCATTCCTGATATCAGTTACAGCAGTGGTCTGGATGTCCGTATTACCAAAGAAGTCGAGAAACTGGTCGTTCGCCATGGTAACCAGATGGTTACGATAAAACGTAATCAGAATCTTAATGCCACCATTCAACCACCATTCTCTCGTGTTTCCCGTAAATGTCCGCCATTCTGTATCCAACCCATGCAGGCTGCTCCCGGTGTTCAAACCGTTGGCGAGTTGGAAGTGATCAATTTTATGCGCAGCAAGATGCAAGATGGTTCAGGTCTGATCGTGGATGCACGTACACCAGACTGGTATGCCCGTGGCACAATCCCCGGTTCGATCAATATTCCTTATACTGATCTTAATGCATCGTTAGGCGCTGAAGATTTTGCTGTGGAGTCCGCTTTTACACTCTTTGGTGCAAAAGAGACAGAAGATCAAGGTTGGAATTTCAGCGAAGCAAAAACGCTCATCCTCTGGTGTAACGGTCCCTGGTGCGGCCAATCGCCTACAGCAATCCGTGGCTTGATTAAACTGGGATATCCTAAAGAGAAACTGCTCTACTATCGTGGTGGTATGCAGCTCTGGCAGATCCATGGTCTGACCACAATTAAACCCATCGCCTCTTTTAATAAAACATATTAACCGATAAAGGGAAAAAATGGTGGCGTGTTCTGACGATAGCTTTGATATCGCTCACCATAGAGTTGCAGCAGTTTTCGCTCCTCCAACCATGTACCAACCAACAGATAGAGTGTTGCAAAAATGTTGGTCCAGAGCGAAAAAACAGTCCAGGGACGAGACCATAACACAATTAAGAGACCACAATAGATGGGATGTCTGACAAAACGGTGCATCCAGGAGAGCCGAAAAGGTTCAACGGTCTCTGCCATGCCCTCTCGATGACAACGGATCGCATAAAGCCCGATAAAACGTTTTAAATCATAGGTTAAAGTGGCAGAAATTAATATAATCCATCCACAACCATGCAGTAGCCATAAAAATATTTTGATCGTCTCCGGTGGAGAGACAACCAGCGCATGAGAGAGTTCTGCACGGCCAAAGATAAAAATTCCCATCGCCATGCTCAAGGCAAACAGATTGTAGAGTAATCGCTCCAGATAGGCATAACGTCCTAGAAGACGACACCACCACGCTTTAAACTTAAAGGATGCAAACAGCGAGTGGGTTACCGCAAAAAGTATCCATAAAATTAGATAAAGAATAACGGACTTGTTGAACACCATGATCTCTCTCCACGATCTCTTTAACAATATTATGGTTTTATAATATCTAAATAAGACGGATTATGATATGGTCCTAAGAAGGGTTGGCTTATTGTTTTCTTACTTTAGGAGAATATGCTCATGTTGCCTCGTGTGCGCTCAACAACAGTTAAGATCTGGGTCATCGCAGGTCTCATTCTGCTGTTACTGATTCCTACATTTATGGTCATGGATCTGGTGAGTGAACGCGCCATGCGTGAAGATGACGCCTTTCGGGAGGTTGCCTCAAAATGGGGTGGCGCACAGCAGTTTTCTGGCCCTACCATCACGCTACCCCACCGTGTCACCCGCGTGAATGATAAAGGTAAAACATACCGAACCAAACATTATGCGCATTTTCTCCCCGATTATCTTAAAATTGCTGCCACACTTAAACCAGAGATTCGCCACCGTGGGCTGTTTCGTCTGGTGCTCTATCGCGCTGAAATTGATGTTAAGGCCCGTTTTAAAGCACCCAACTTAGAGGAGTTGCGCATCAATGAAAACCAGGTTCTATGGAATGATGGCTATATCTCCTTTGGTGTGAGTGACTTGGTTGGCGTCAGTAAACTTGAAACATTAACCTGGAATGGTACCACACTGGAACCCCACCCCGGCCGAAATTCCAGCGCTTTAGGTACAGGATTTAGTGCACGCAAAGCATTTAATGCCAACGGTCCAGGCGGTGAAGTCACCCTTAAACTGCACCTCAATGGTGGTGACCGCTTTGAAGTGCTTCCTTTTGGTAAAAATACCGAAGTCTCCATGAAAGCCGACTGGCCGGCCCCCAGTTTTATGGGACGCTTCCTACCGGTCAACTATAAAATCAGCACAAAAGATTTTTCAGCCAACTGGTCTGCATTCCACCTCAACCGCTCTTTTCCGCAACAGTGGGTTGATAACCGCTCCGATCTTTCAGAAGCCGCTTTTGGTGTACGCCTCTATCAACCGGCGGATCACTACCAACAGACCGAACGCGCTCTCAAATATGCCCTGCTCTTCTTAGGTCTCACCTTTATCGCCTTTATGTTAGTAGAGGTGCTGCGCAAAAAAAGATGCCATCCCATTCAATATCTGTTTGTCGGCTTTGCACTGCTTATGTTCTATGTGCTGCTTCTGGCACTCTCAGAACATATGGCCTTTATTGTGGCCTATCTCATTTCAGCAGTGGCGATTGTGATCATGATTACACTCTACGCCTATACCATGTTTCGTGATAAAAAACTGGCAGTATGGATGGGCGTGCTGCTGACAACACTCTATAGCTTTCTCTATGTATTGCTCCGAGCAGAGACCTACAGCCTGCTTATTGGTAGCTTAGGGCTATTTGCCGCATTGGGTCTGATGATGTACTATACCAAAGATGTTGACTGGTACGCCGATGAAAAGATCCCCCAAGAGAAGAAGCCTGCATCTTAATCAACAGTCTGTTCTTAAAGACTGCCAAACTTTACAGATTTACACGCTGGCCCCTCTTTGGACTCTAATCAGTTAAGTATAGATGAGGCCATATGAGACGTTTGATATTCATACTCCAGATACTGTTCACCTCTAGTGTGGCATCCGCTGCAAAGTCTCCAACACTGGCACTAAAATCAACCTTTCAACGGATACCCAAACTGCGCCATGCTGTGAATGTGCTAAGAGAACGTGGTGTTTTATGAGCAATATTCCACTCACACGGCGTCTCTCCTTTAAGTTAGCACGTATCGGTGTCACCCTGGCTTTTCTTCTGGGACTGATTTTAAGCACTATTCAGATCATCTATGACTATCGCAGCCAGTCTCATGTACTCAAAGCCGATATCCAACGAATTTTACAGGTCGCAAAACATCCCGCAACACGTTCCGTACATAGATTAAATGCTGATCTGGCCAATGAGGTGGTTCTTGGCCTTTTAGTCTACGATTTTATTGTGGCTGCAGAAATCACGGATGACCTCTCCAACATTCTGGCTAAACAGCAAAAAGCGCAATCGCAGATTAAAACGCCGCATTGGATATCACAGATCTTCTCCAATAAGATTGAAAGTTACCAGATTAAACTGATACCAAAAGGAATGACAGAAGATAAGCCGGGATACTTAAGTATCACAGTGGATCGCCATATTGCTTTAACCCATTTTTTCTCCCGTGCACTCTATGTCATCATCAGCGATATCTTCAGGAATCTTCTTCTGGTCATTCTGTTATTTAGTGCCTATCATCTCGCACTAACACGTCCACTTAACCGTCTCTCTGAAAAACTGGCCCATATCAATCCCAGTCATCCTGAGCCACTTCACGTTGATCCCAAACATAAACAGGATGAACTGGGTCTGGTCACTAAAGTGGCCAATAAATATCTAGAGGATAGTTTACAGTATCTTACAGCAAGACAAGTGTTGGAGGATACGTTACGTCACAGTGAAGAGAAGTTTCGGGTCTTTTTTCAAGAAGCAATTACCGGTATGGTGATGGCTTCCCTTGAGAAAAAGTTTATCGATGTCAACCCCGCTTTCAGCCAGATGATCGGCTATTCACGGGACCAACTGCTTACAATGGGATTTGAGGAGATTACCTATCCACCCGATCTCCAACAGGATCTTGATCACCTTAAGAGACTGAACCGTGGTGAGGCGGACTCTTTCACCATGGAGAAGCGATATATCCATCGATCTGGGGATACGTTCTGGATATTTTTAAGCGCTTCTTTAGTACGTGATGCTCAGGGTCTGCCAAAATACTATATTGCTCAGATTCAAAATATTGATGATCAGAAGAGAGCTTTAAATAAATTGCGTGAAAATGAATCACGACTCCGTGGCTATTTTGATTTAGGTTTAGTTGGTATGGCGATCACCTCTCCAGAAAAAGGGTGGCTTGAGGTGAATGATCAACTTTGTCATATCTTTGGTTACACAAAAAATGAGTTACTGACAAAAACATGGACTGAGATCACCCACCCCGATGATCTCCAGGCAGATGTTGCACAATTCAACAGAGTGATGCAGGGTGAGACCGATGGTTATAACATGGATAAACGTTTTATCCGTAAAGATGGTGAGATCATTCATGCAACCATCTCTGCAAGCTGTCTGCGTCAACCTGATGGAAGTGTCGATTTCTTTGTGGCATTTGTTCATGATATCACTGACCGTAAAAAGACTGAAGAACAGCTTAAGAAAGTAAATAAGAGGTTGGAATTAGCAAGCCGTGCTGGTGGCATTGGTGTCTGGGAGTGGATACTCGCAGATAACAGACTCATCTGGGATCAGCGTGTCATGGAGCTCTATCAGGTTCGTGAGAATGAATTCAGCGGCAACTATGAGGCCTGGCGGAGTCGTGCTCATCCCGAAGATTTAAAGGAAACTGAAGAACTGTTGCAATCCACCCTGGCTGGAGAGACCGAATTTGATACCGAATTTCGTGTGATCCTGCGTAATCAATCCATTCGTTATATTCGTGCAGCCGCATTAGTAGAATATGACAAGGATGGTACACCATCCAGCATGATTGGTGTCAACTGGGATGTGACCGACCTTAAGCATGCGACCAATGCATTGAAAGCGAGTGAACAAAGATTTCGTGCCCTTGCTGAATTTTCACCGCTTGGGGTTTTTCAAGCGTCTCCAGAAGGGTTGGGAACCTATGTCAACAGGCGGTGGACAGAGATCTCTCATCGTTCGGTTGAAAGTACGTTGGGTGATGGTTGGGCACAGGCGGTTCATCCACAGGAGCGTTCGCGGATCTTAAAAAGCTGGCAACATGCTGTTCTTAATAAAACATCCTGGGAGGAGAGTTGTCGACTTCTAAGACCTAATGGTGAAATTCGCTGGATTACCTTTCACGCCTATCCAGAGTTAGATTATGAGGGTAAGCTGGTCAGCTTTGTGGGCAGTGTTGTTGATCTGACCAAAGAGAAGGAGTTCCAACTGGCACTCAAACAGAGTGAAGATCGTCTGGCACAAAGAGAGGCGATGTTCCGCTCTCTTGTTGAGTTGGCGCACGCAATCTTTTGGCGCTTCAATCTGGAGACAGGATATTTCACCTATATGAGTCCCCAGAGTGAAGAGATTCTTGGCTTTCCTGCGGAGAGTTGGACAGATATTGATTCATGGTCAAACAGAATTCACCCAGAGGATAAAACGTGGGCGACGAATCACTGTCTTAAAAAAACGGCTTTGGGAGAAGACCATAGTTTTGATTATCGCTCGATTGCCAAAGATGGCCGCATTGTCTGGATTCGAGATGTGGTGACGGTTGTTCTGGATCCTCATGGTAAACCTGTTGAGATGCTGGGGATCATGTTTGATATCACACAACAAAAACAGTCACAGGCCGTTTTACAACAGGCTAAAGAGGCGGCAGAAGTTGCAAATCGGGCAAAAAGTGAATTTCTAGCCACCATGAGCCATGAAATCCGTACACCACTCAATGCCATTTTGGGTATGGTTGAACTTTTGCAGGAGACCGATCTTTCCAAAAATCAATCCTGGTTCTTAAGAACGCTCAACCGTTCCAGTGAAACACTGCTCTCTTTGATCAATGATATTCTGGATCTCTCCAAAATTGAGGCGGGGCAACTGACACTGGAGTGTACCACCATTGATCTGACAACACTCTCTTGTGATATCATTGACCTTTTTACATTTACCGCTTTAGATAAGGGAATCATACTCTCATATCATATAGAAGCAAGTGTCCCACAGACCGTTCAGGGTGATCCAACACGGTTACGTCAGGTCTTATTGAACTTAATCAGCAATGCGATCAAATTTACCATCGAAGGGGAAGTGATCCTGCATATCTCCGCTCCTGCTGAAAATCAGATCGCTTTTTCTGTTCGTGATACCGGTCCTGGGATTTCGCTTGAGATCCAGAATGAGATATTTAAACTATTTACCCAAGCCGATTCATCGACAACCCGTAAGCATGGTGGTACAGGATTGGGATTAACCATCTGTAATAAACTGGTTGCATTAATGGGTGGGAGACTGACTGTTAAAAGTAGGGAAAATGAAGGCGCAATTTTCTCTTTTCAACTAAAATTGCCCACCATGACAATCGATCAACAACAGACCTCAAAGCAGAATCAGAAAATAGAAAGAAACGATGATCATTCAATAGATAAAAAAGCGTTAACCATTCTTCTGGTTGATGATTCTGAAGATAATCGTAATCTTATTAAGGCATTTATGCGCAAATCGCCCTATAAACTGATTATGGCTAAGAATGGTTTAGAAGCGGTTGAAACATTTAAAACGCAAGATTTTGATATCATCCTGATGGATATTCAGATGCCTGTGATGGATGGCTATGAAGCGACACGACAGATCAGAAGTTGGGAAAAATCAAATGAGATGCAACCGATCCCAATTATTGCGTTGACAGCCCACGCCATGTCTGAAGAATCAGAACAAATTATGCAGGCAGGGTGTGATCTACATCTGACCAAACCCATTCGGAAAAAATTACTGCTTAAATCGGTTGAGCGTTTTACAAACCAGATTTAAAATTCTAAAGCGTGTTGATTATCTTCGAGGATAATCAACACGCTTTCTCTTAAAATTTAGATTATAGGGTCATTAATTCTTATGGATAGAGCAGCGAAACTGTTACGAGAGGTCTATGGCTTTCCTGCATTTCGTGGTCAACAGGAAGAGATCATCAATCATGTCGCCGATGGTGGTGATGCCCTGGTGCTTATGCCTACCGGGGGTGGAAAATCCCTCTGTTATCAAATTCCTGCTCAGTTACGCCCCGGTATGGGTATTGTCGTCTCACCCCTGATTGCACTGATGCGCGATCAGGTGGATGCCTTGCGCCGGCGTGGTATTCGTGCCGCCATGTTGAACTCTTTTCTCTCCTGGCCCGAACAGAAGGAGGTTCGAGAGCAGATTACTCAAGGTGCACTGGATCTACTCTATATCTCTCCTGAGAAAATTGTCACAGAACAGGCCCTTTTTCTCTTAAAACAGACCAAAATCGCCCTGGTTGCGGTGGATGAAGCCCACTGTGTCTCGCAGTGGGGCCATGATTTCAGGCCCGATTATCTCAGACTTCCCGTGGTACGGGAGTGGTTTCCTGATGTACCCTTAGTGGCATTGACTGCAACAGCCGATCCACCCACAAGAGAAGATATATTAGCCCGCTTACAGATCAAACATGCCCGACTCTTTATCTCCAGCTTTGATCGTCCCAACATTCGTTATCGTGTCGGTATTAAGGGGGCAAATTCACGGGAACAGCTGTTGGCATTTATCCGTCGTGAGCATCCTGAATCCACGGGGATTGTCTATTGTCTCTCCCGTAAACGGGTTGAATCTGTCGCAGAATGGCTTTTTGAGCAAGGTGTTGCTGCGGTTCCTTATCATGCAGGCTTAAGTCAGGCAGAACGGGAGAAGCACCAGGCGCTCTTTTTAAATCAGACCGGCATTGTGGTGGTGGCCACCATCGCTTTTGGTATGGGAATCGATAAAGCCGATGTGCGCTTTGTCGCCCATCTGGATCTGCCAAAATCGATTGAATCTTACTACCAGGAGACCGGTAGGGCGGGTAGAGATGGTGAAGCAGCAACCGCATGGATGCTCTACGGTTTTCAAGATGTCGCCCGTCTTCGTCATATGGTGCAACAGTCTGAGGATATGAGCCGGGAATATAAACAGGTTGTGCTGAAAAAGATTGACTCCATGCTCGGTTTTTGTGAAACCGCTTCATGTCGTCGGCGAATTCTTCTAGGCTATTTTGGTGAAGAACTTCAAGAACCCTGTGGAAATTGTGATCTCTGCCTCGATCCTGTAGAAACCTGGGATGGTACAGTCGCAGCACAAAAAGCACTCTCCTGTGTCTATCGTACCGGACAACAGTTTGGTGTCGCTTATCTGATTGATGTTTTATTAGGTAAAGAGAATGAGCGCATCCGTTATAATAATCATCACCAACTCTCCACCTTTGGTATTGGCAGCGAATTAAAACAGAATCAGTGGAAATCGGTTTTTCGACAGTTGATGGCGGCTGGATTTTTAACGGTTGACCCAGAAAAGTTTGGCGCTTTAGCACTTACAGAGCAGTGCCGCCCCCTGCTGCGTGGTCAGGAGAGCTTCTGGATGCGCCGAGACCGACCACAAAAAAAACGCAAAAAAGAGTCAGGTGCCATCGGCCACTCCGCCCAAAAGTCAATCAGCTATTTTAAAAGAGGCATGACTGTAATAGAGATCGCTGAAAAACGCACATTTACTAAAGAAACAATCTATAAACACCTGCTGCAGGGCATCCATGCAGGTCACTTCTCCCTACAGGAGGTCACCGGATTAGATCAGGAGACCTGTGATGATATCGCGGCCCGCATCAGCAAAGATCCTGAGCAGCGTTTAAAACCGGTATTTGAATCATTCCAAGAGAAGATTTCCTACAGTTTATTGCGATGTGTTAAATCAGTAATGGTAAAAAAGAGACCATAACCCCTATCTCAAATATCAACGTAATCAAGAAAAGATTGGCTATAGCGCTTTTGATTTAGATAAATCATAAAATAGTGACAAAATAGCACATAAATACAGTAAAAATAGGTTAGAATCTGTATTATTTAACATCAAGGTCTCATTATGGAACATATTATGACACAGGTACGACTTAAAATTGTTTCCAATTCAAAAAACAAATGACAGCATGAAATCGAATAAATAAATGTAACATTATAATATATAAAGATTAATGGCAATGTGGCCCATCATATGCATTATAGAGATAAAGAGCAATTCTCTCTCTTATACCAACTTTTATAATATTTATCTTAAGGAGAAATATCATGGCTGGCATCACAGAACTCGCAGAAATTAATCAAACCCAAGCCATTAATCAAGTGCAGGCCATCACTCAAAAGAGTCAGGAGGTCTCCAGTCAACCCCGACAAACCTTTGAACAGCGCGTTGCACAGGCCAATGATGATATTGCCAGTCATGTCAAAAGCATGATTACAGCACCCCGCAGTGGAGAGGCACTCCCCCGCATCAGTATGTTTGCCTGATCCATGGTTGGCATCCATGGAACATTTGTGTACCGGTTTGGTTCTGCTACACAACCAAACTCGACTGTAACTGTTGGATGGCCTGATCTGTCTGATCTGTTGCCTCCTCAATCTGCAAAGAGAGCGTCTCCCACTTAGTCATCGCTTTTTCAAGTGCGCTCTCTAACTCCATACTCTCACGGGAACACGCCTTTAAACGCGCTCTGTTCTCCTCATTGTAGAGTTCAGGATCGGCGATCTCTTGCTCTAGAATTGCCCTCTTCTCCTCCCACTGCTCAATCTGTGTTTCTAAACGTTCGGCCTCTTTTCGCCAGGGTTTCAGTTGACGCGAAAGCTGTTGGCGTAATTGTGCAACTTGCTGTTTAACTGCTTTTTGACTCTGTTTTTTTGACACCCCTACACGTTGTTGACGTACACGCCGACGGGATTCGATCACTTTCTCTAGATAAACAGTAAGATCATCTTCCCAAGGTTGTAACTTACCCTCTTTTACAATCCAATAGCGATCACAGACCGCCTCTAACAGATCCTGATCATGAGAAATCAGTACCAATGTTCCAGCATAAGATGCTAAAGCCTCTTCTAAGGCCGCTCGTGCGGTCATATCCAGATGATTGGTCGGCTCATCTAACAGCAGTACATTAGCTCCCGATAGAAACATCCGTGCCAGAGCCAGGCGGGCCTTCTCTCCACCAGACAGTACCGAAACCTGTTTTAGAACACGCTTCCCTGAAAAGAGAAATCCCCCTAAAAGCGTGCGCACCCGCTCTTCGGTCAATCTATGTTCACCTGACATGGCGGCTTCAAGGACCGTTTTATCCAAAGGTAGTGCATCGACGGCATGTTGTGCAAAATAAGCGGGTTTCACTCGATCGCCCCGAATGACCTTCCCTTGATCCACTTCAAGTACACCGGCAAGAATTTTTAAGAGTGTACTTTTTCCCGCACCATTGGGCCCTAAAAGCGCAATTTTCTCACCACGGATCAGATGCCCTTTTGCACCCTTAAAGACGACCTTATCGGAGAATTTTTTATCCAGATGACGCAGGATAAACACATCACGCGCTGAAGGTGTCGGTTCTGGCAGACGAAAAGAGAGCTGTTGTTGACTCTGGGGAAGTTGCTCCACAGGCGCCATCTTCTCCAACATCTTTACACGACTCTGCACCTGACGCGCTTTACTGGCTTTGGCACGAAAACGACGGATAAAACAGTTAAGCATCTCCACCTGTTTGGCCTGTTTAGCCGCCATCTTCTCCAATGTAGCCATTTTTTCAGCTTTCTGAGCCAGATAGTGATCAAAATCACCGCGATACCGGTTAAGCTTACCACCATCCACATCAATAATACCCTGCACAACCCGATTTAAGAAACCGCGATCATGGGAGATAATCAACAGTGTTCTTGGTAGACCACAGAGATAGCGCTCCAACCAGGTTACAGATTCCACATCCAGATGGTTTGTCGGCTCATCTAACAACATGATATCTGGCTGAGAGAAGAGCAGTTGTGCCAATGCGACACGCATGCGCCATCCACCAGAGAACGATGAAAGCGGTTTGGCCTGTTCAACAACAGAGAATCCCAATCCAGAAAGAATTTCACCCGCTCGTGCTTCCGCTTCATAGACACCGATATCCTCCAATGCATGCTCCACTTCACCCAATCGCTCCACATATTGCGTCCGTTTGATCTCTTCAATATCAGACCGTGCAACCTGATCGAGTAACATCTGCCGTTCCTGTTGCAAAGGCTCCAGCCGATTATCACCCGCCATGGTCTCCACCAATACAGAACGCTCAGATGCGGCCAACTCCTGAGATAACAAACCCACCCGAACACCGCCAGAAAAGCGGATCTCCCCAGAATCATAGCTCTCCAGACCCATAATCATGCGAAACAGCGTAGTTTTTCCCGCTCCATTAGCACCGATCACGCCTAATCTTTCATGGCCATGAATCGCCAGACTGGCTTCACAGAACAGCTCCTGGTGGGCAAACTGCTTGCCAACGCCCTCTAACCACAACATCGGTTGCTACTCCTAAAACGGTAAAACCTTAAACAGCACTCAAAAAAAGTTTGGGAGGACTGAAAAGCCCTCCCAAGGATAGTGATACAATGCTTTTATATCTCATAAATAGAGATCATGCACGCAGAATCTTTTCTCCATCCGCTGTGAATACACCCCTAGTATCGATAATCAAGGGGGCGTGCGCTTTAATCAGTGGCCAGTCAAAAGCGTCGTGGTTGGTTGAGACCACCACACAATCGAAAGAGGATAAAGACGCTGGCGTTAAAGCAACACTCTTCTGCTGTTTAAAGTGATAGGCGCGCATCGGCTTTAGTTCAGGGACATGAGGATCGGAGAAGGAGACTTTTGCACCACGCTTAAGAAGTTGTTCCATCAATTCAGCGGAGGGGGATTCCCGGGTATCATCCACATTTTTCTTATAGGCAAAGCCTAAAATCAGCACCCGTGAATCTTTCAGAGGTTTACCCACGCTGTTTAAACCTTCGATCACTTTACCGATCACATAGAGCGGCATTGCGGTGTTCACTTCTCCGGCCAACTCAATAAAACGGGTATTGACATCATACTCTCTGGCTTTCCAGGTGAGATAAAATGGATCGATTGGAATACAGTGTCCACCTAAACCGGGGCCAGGATAGAACGCTGTAAAACCAAACGGCTTTGTTTTAGCGGCATTGATCACCTCGAAGATATCCAAGCCCATGCGATCTGCGACGATTTTTAACTCATTGACCAGAGCAATGTTCACCGCACGGTAGGTATTCTCTAGGATTTTACTCATCTCCGCCACCTGGGTGGAGGAGACCGGCACCACCTGATCGATCACTGCTTCATAGAGTGCGACGCCAACCTCCAGACATGCTGCTGTGGTTCCACCACATACTTTAGGAATGGTTCGGGTGGAGAAGTCGGGATTTTTGGGATCTTCGCGCTCAGGCGAGTAGATTAGAAAAGAGTCTTCACCAATTGTAAATCCCATCTCTTCAAGGCGTGGCCGTAACACTTCATCGGTTGTGCCGGGATAGGTGGTACTCTCCAGAATGATCGCCTGCCCTTTTCTCAAGAAGGGTATCATGGTCTCCAGAGAATTAACCACATAGGTGAGATCCGGTTCACGGTTCTTATTGAGCGGTGTCGGAACACAGAGAATCAGTATGTCGCTCTCTTTGGCGAGCGAAAAGTCGCAGGTCGCAATAAAACGCTTTTCTGGCATACTCTTCTGGAAAATCTCCACATCAATATGTTCGATATAGCGTTTTCCCTGCGCCAACGCTTCTGGTTTAGCAGGATCGATATCAAATCCCACCACCGGAAACCCCTCTTCTAAGAAACAGGCCGCCAATGGCAATCCTACATAGCCCAAACCAATCACACCAACCACAGCTTTCCGCTGGCTGATTTTATCCAGCAATCCCTTTTTCATCGTCTATCCTTTGTTACCACAAAAAGCTGTTGTATCAGCTCAGATGGCTTAGAGGCAAAAATCGCCTCTTTGTTAAAAACAGGAGATTAAAGTTTCCCTTGCAGGATGCCGCATCCCTTTTTATGTGATGTTTAAGATTATCAACGATAGAGGATTAAAGCAATAAACAGACCAACACTAGGTGAAGAGTGTTCTCATACCCTGTTTGAGTAGAGAGATGCTGACATCGGAGAGATTGAGATCGATTTTAACAGGATAATCAATCAGCCAGAAGAGAAAACTGAGCATTGCATTCTCTTGGGCACCGGCGTCTTTTAGATCATCCAACACCGCAATGATTGGCCGCGGTTGATTCTTGTTATCCACCACCGAAACATCAAAGTGTTGTATCACTTTCAGCGCATCACCATCCAGAGAAGCCAATCCAGAGGTCAGGCTCTCCTCCACACCAGAGATACCAAAATGTGAGAACATACCAGGACGTATCACGCCACCCCCCAGCGCAGGAAGATGACCTTCATCCAACTGACGCTGATAGGCTGCATCACCAAAAAGATTTTTCAATGCCTGATCCACATGCGTCACGGAACTGGTCTCTCTTCCACGCTCTATAATCACCTCCCGTGCCTGCTTTCGTGCCATTTTACGGATCTTCTTCTGGCTGGGTATTTTTGTAGACCAATCCAGATCAAAACGGATATGTGTTCGATTTTCCCGTTTATGGCTAGACTCTTTGAGTTTCACGGCCCCCACAAAATGAGCAGGCGTCTCACCAGGCTTCTGAATCTGATCAAATTTTCCTGCATCAATCTGATCGGCAACAATACGTAAAAATTTTGCGATCTCCTGTGCAGAGGGGTTGTTTTGACTCTTCATGGTCACTTCAACCGCTTTACCTTTATGGAAGCGCTGTTTGGTTTTAAAAAGCAAGTCGTGGCTTTTATCCTGGAGAGGATCGAAAGACTGAGTTGTCATAACAAAACGCACTCCTTAAAAGAGTCATGGATTATATACGATACAGATCAATTTTAGGCCGATACGCTGGCAGAAATTTCTTATATACTTTAATCTAAGTTTATAGGATTCTCATGCATTTTGCAAAACATAGCGACCCTATCCTAACTAAGAAGCCATCCTTATGTTGATACCAACGATTCATTATGTGACCGGAAGTGATGCCGCCTGTTTTCCTCTGTTGCTCCAGGTCTTGGCTTCATTTACCCGTTTTGCACCGAAACATAAACTCTGGGTTTGTGATTTTGGCCTCACGAAAGAACAACGCCAGTTTTTAACGCATAAAGATAATCTATTACCGATACCAGAACATCTTCCCAAAGAGGCCCCTCCCCTTTTTTATAAAGGCCATCTCTTCGATTATCTACAGCATCAGGATTATGATGTGGTGACATGGATTGATAACGATTGTGTGATCACCGGTCCACTCACTGAGGCCATCGAGATGCGTGCCGCCGCTTTTCCGCTTGATGCCTCTTTTCTCTTCACTACACGCGATATCAAGAATCATTCAATTCAAACATTTATCCGCCAGAACCCTAAAACCACCATCCCTTTTCTTTATCACCTTCATCAAGAGCCTATTCCCTTAGATCTGCCCTATCTTAATTGTGGCTTCTTCTTTTTACGCAGCAAGGCATTTCTTGCACAGTGGGCACATAAAGTGGCAGATATTCAGCCCCATTTTCTCTTTGAGCAAAATATGTTCACTCATCTGGCTTATAAACGTCTGGTGGAGGTACGCGAACTGGATAGGATACAGTGGCGTGCCTGTGATACAGATTTAGATCATCTTCAGAGGGTTCAAGAGGATAAGGATCGTGAGGCATTTTTTCTCGACCATACACAGATTCTAGTGATGCATGTTAAAAATACCCCATTTGAGCCCACTGTTATCCCGATTAAGGGACAGTTCTTAGCAGGAATCTATCACAACCTACGCAATAAATCGTTGGCGGATTGGCTGTTTAAGATACTGGTTGACTTTACCGCAAATGATGCAGAAAACAGTCAGCTTTTATATGACTGCAAAGTGCTGCTTGAGAAAAATCCTTTGGATTAGCCAAGCTACGCAAACAATTATATGACATCATTAAGCCCCATATTTTTGACTAATCACGTGGTTTCAATTTTTCCGTATTTATTATGGACATCTTTACAGTTCAGAGACAACACCCGTACCATTGCAGTGGGGACAAGGGTGATTACAGCAACCCTGCCAACAGCAGTTATCATCCCCCATAAACTTTACTTTTGTACCATGACAGTGGGGACAGGGTATCGTCTTTTTTGATTTTTGACTCGGTGGAGCGAGGCCAAGCACCGCCATGGCCTGCTTACAGTCATCACAAAGATCATCCTGATGATCCACAGTCGATCGATTACAACGTGAACAAAGAGGCATGCTCATTATTTCCTAAATCTCATTAATAGTTCAAGTTCTGCTTCACACAGATCTTTTGCAATCTGTAATATAACGCGCCTCTGCTCCTCTTTAAGAGCGATGTGCATATTATTAATTTTCTCCTTCGATCCGTTGACGCATCACCAGTGCATCCACACGTAACCCTTGATCTGCGTAATAACCTTTTCTGCAACCGATGACCTGAAAACCCATTTGCTGATAGAGCGCAATCGCTATTTGATTATCTTGACGCACCTCTAAAAGCAGGGATGTCTCTTGATCCTGTTTTTGGATTCGCTCGTTAATCCATTGAAGAAGTGCGCCACCCCCACCCAACCCCTGATGTGTTTTCTCAACAGCCAGTGTAAGCAGATGCCACTCATCCACCATATGTTGTGCCACCCCATATCCCACACAATGGTGTCCATAACAGAGAACCACCGCCAGTTGGTCCTCCCGCACACAGGCTTGCACAAAATCATCATCTGACCAGGATCGAGCAAACAAAACCTGATGAAGCGCTTTCAAAACAGGTGCATCTTCAGGTTTCATGGCACGAAGTGAAAACCGGTTATCCAAAAAGAGATCCCCTATTTAATAGGCATCACCGCATGCCCTAAGCGGTAATGTTTCTCCTCTGTTGCTAAAACCCGCTGACGACGCCAATAGTCCGCCTCCTGACGCAGTGCCTGAAGTTCTGCGAAGAGACGCAATCGCTGTTCATCAGAATCGGTGGTTTTTATCTCTTTTTTAATCGCTGTGGCTTTTTTTCTTAAATCACGCAGTTGATTGAGTGCGGCCAACTCTGCATCGGTCAGTGCATCCAGTGAACGACAGAATCCCCCCGCAACCCGTGATTCCTTCTCTGCCTTCTCCACAATAGGAATCGGCAGGGCTTTTCCCTTATCAATTTGATAAGCCATCACATCACGCCTTTAGATATAAAGAGCGCTTCTTTATGAAAAAAGCAGGTCATATCAATTAGAAGTGCTCTTTTTTCAAGACAGCAGATCATCAAAACTGTTGCAGGATTTTATCATACTGCACAATCTGTGACCGCTTTTGTAGAGTATCTAGGAGTGCTGAAAAATGTTCCGCACGCTGCTGCTGCTCTAACTCTTGGGTAAACTTCTGCGCTGCTTTGGCTAACGCTTTCTCATCGGTGGCTTTAATCTGCTCTAAACGGATTAAGGAGAAGTTACGGCCATTCTCCACAGCGCGTGGATAGATATTTTTCTTCATCGTCAACTCAAAGGCCGCCTTCTTAACTGCTGCAGAGGGTTCTCTCTGCTGCCCTTTCAGTTTAAATGGCTTGCTCACCACAACTTTGGCTTTGGGCTCAACAGATTGGGGATTCTTCCAGAGTTCCGGTTTCTCTTTAAGCTGTTTTAATAGCGCCTCAACCTGCTCACGGATGATACGATCCGCCTCCTGTTGACGATACGCCTTCTCCACCCGCTCTCGAACCTCTTTTAACTCAAAGGGCCGGGACTCTTTACGCTCCAGGACTTTAAGCACAACAAACTGTCCATTATCAAACTCTAACAGAGAGCTTAACTCATTCAGTCCTAAACTAAATGCGGTATCTAAAAACTTGGACTCTTTCTCAATGCCTGTCCGCTTATCTGACCCGCGAGAAAGAAATTCACTCTTTTTATGGATCAATTTAAGATCTTCTGTGACAGCGGCAAAATCTTCTGAAGCAAAGATCTGCTCTTCAAAGATGATGGAGTGCTGGTGTTGTAACTCTTCAGCCTGCTGTTTAAAAATTTCTGTTTTAATCTTCTCACGCACATCCGCCAGTGTTTTACGCTTTTCAGGCTCAATGTCATCCAGATAGATCAGATGAGAACCAAACTCTGTATGGATTGGTCCAACCATATCCCCCTTTTTCATTGAGAAGACCGCCTCTTCAAAAGCTTTGGTCATCATGCCACGACCAAAGAATCCCAGATCTCCTCCCTCTTTGCCGGTCACTTCATCATTGGAGAGCGCTTTGGCCACATCAGCAAATGATTCACCCGCTTCAATCCGCTTTTTAGCCTCAAGAATCTGGCGGTCAGCGGTTTCGGTGCCTTTATCTTTAGAGATCAAGATGTGGCGTGCCCGGCGACGCTCCTGACGCTCGATATATTCATCCAGATTCTCTTGATAGTAGTTGGCGATCTCCTCTTCACCAATCTTAACCTGATCTTTTACGCTCTCTTCATTGAGCAGTAGATACTCCACCTGTACCTCAGGTTCGGTGCGATACTGATCGCTGTTTTTGCGCAGATAAGCCTCCAGTTTGGTATCATTGACCTCGACATCGGCTTCAAAATCTTTGGCTTTCAGAGTCACCTCTGTAATCATTCTCTGCTCATTCTCTAAGAAGAAGAGATCTTTCACCAACGCTTGAGGCAGAGAACTGAGCAGACTCACCGCACTAAGCATATGGCGCTGCATGGTATCCTGGATATGCTGCTGTTCATACTCCGCAGGCGTCATACGGTTGCGACGTAACACCAAACGGTAACGTTCCATATCAAATTTACCATCTTTTTGAAACGCCTTATCTGAGGCCAGATCCTCTCTTAAGCGGTCTGGATCGAGGGTGAGGTGCATCTCTCTGGCCAGTTGCATCAATAGCTTCTCCTGCACCAACTGACTTAAGACGCTCCCCTTGATGTTAAACATCTCTGCCATTTTTTTATCAAAGCTGGGATTATAGATCCGAATGGTATTGATTCTCTGATCATAAGCCCGGGCAAAGTCGCGTACCGATATGCCTTCACCATTGACTTCGACAACCGAGCGTTTTTCAGCGGGTGTCACCGAATCCCACACCCCCCAGACACCAAAACTGACCACCAACATCACCAGCAGGAGCTGATGTGCCCAACTATTAACACCTTTCCGCATGGCGTTTAACATGCTACACTTCTCCAAAAAAAGCAGACATGAGCCTCAAGAGGCTTTTAAATGATAGAAATCACGAGAAATAACGCAACACCTTAAAGGGGCCGCATCTTCATTGGATCACCATAACACGATCCCCTCTATATAGGGATACTTTAATCATCTTAGGCAAAGGCTTCAACCAAGTTTTGTTGACTGTACCCACGCCTTAAGGTAGTTTCAATCGGCTGATTTTATTTTTCCACCGAATAATCTTTTTGGTTTTTCGGTCTTTTTCCATAAGCTTCAGACAAAACGATGCTTCATGGTCAGGGCATGTTCTTGTACGCTGCCCTTTTTATAAAAAAGTTTGAGTTGTCGTAACCGATGTATATCATCCGTGGCCAAAAAAATCTCCTTCCCCGCTATCGAGGTGCCTTCGCAACAATTGGTAATTTTGATGGCATACACCAAGGGCATCAGGCGCTTTTTCAGCAATTGATTAAAAAAGCCCAACAACAAAACGCACCTGCGCTGGCGATCACTTTTGAGCCCCATCCTGTGCGCATACTGCACCCTCACCGTGCACCCCCCCGAATCACCTCAATTCGTGGTAAAGTACGCTGGATGGAGAAAGCGGGCTTAGATGCCATGTTTATTTTACGTTTTACAAAAACATTGGCCACCTTTGAACCGGAACATTTTATCCGCAAAATACTTGTAGATACGCTGGCAATCCGTGGCATCCTTGTGGGCTATGATTTTCGCTTCGGTAAGCAGGGACAAGGTAATTTTGATCTTTTAACCCGCCTGGGAAAACAGTATGATTTCACAACAGCGCAGTTTGGCCCATTATACTTCGATGATCAACCCTTCTCTTCAACCCGTGTCCGTCAGGCCGTACAAAACGGAGACTTTACACGCACTGAAGCCCTGCTTGGCCGCCCCTTCGAGATCGAAGGGCGTGTCAATACCGGTTTTCAGCGTGGACGTCATCTTGGATTTCCCACAGCAAACCTGATGCTCACAGGCATGTTACACCCTCCTGCAGGGGTCTATGTTGTTGAGGGCTATGTTGATAACCGTTGGCTACCCGGTGTTGCCAATATTGGTCATAATCCCACATTTGGTGAGGATACCGATCTTAACTTAGAAACCCATTTTCTAGAGCCCTGTGGCGAGATTTATCGCCGCGTGCTCCGTATTCGTTTTCTCAAATATCTGCGTCGAGAGAAAAAATTCCCTAACCCCCAATCTCTTCAAGAACAGATCACACGTGACGTCACCAGTGCCAAGGCCCTGTTTGCCCAACGCCATACGTTACCTTAAGGAAGCATCATGAGCGCCGACTATAAAAAGACCATCCATCTTCCTAAAACCGCTTTTCCCATGCGGGGCAAACTTCCCCAGAGAGAACCAGAACTGCAAAAAAAGTGGCAGGAGCAGAATCTCTACCAAAAGCTCCGTGATCAATCCAAAAATCGCGCCAAATATATTTTGCATGACGGGCCTCCTTATGCCAACGGTAATCTGCATATGGGACATGCGATCAACAAGGTGCTCAAAGATGTGATTGTTAAATCACGCCAGATGAAAGGGTTGGATGCCAACTATGTACCGGGTTGGGATTGCCACGGCCTCCCTATTGAGACCAAGGTTGAGCAGAATCTTAAGAAAAAGAAAAAATCAAAAGAGTCCATCCCAGTCGGTACATTCCGTCGCCTCTGCCGTGAATTTGCTCAAAGATGGGTTGGTGTACAAAAGCAGGAGTTTGAACGTCTGGGAATTATTGGTGACTGGGAGAACCCCTACCTCACCATGAATTACCAATTTGAGGCCGATATCGTTCGTGAATTGGGTAAGTTTCATCAAAATGGTGGGCTCTATCGTGGCGCAAAGCCAGTTTACTGGTGTACCCACGATGTCACTGCACTGGCGGAAGCAGAGGTGGAGTATGAGGATCATACATCGACCACCATCTATGTAAAATTCCCTCTAGCCAATGGCGAAGATCTTACCGATATTGATCCCCTCTTTAAAGATCATGATCAAGGGGTATCGGTGGTGATCTGGACCACCACCCCCTGGACGATTCCTGCCAATCTGGCCGTCTCCCTCAATGCCAATCTGGAGTATGTTGCCGCCCTGATTCTCGATCCTAAAGAGAACAGTGCACTACAAAAGGGTGAAATTTTAATCCTTGCTGAAGGGCTCTGGAAAGAGAGCATCCAGGCCATGGGGCTGATGGAAGAGGATGTTAAGATTGCAGCGCTCTTTACGGGGAAACCGCTCGATAAAAAACGGTTCCAGCACCCCTATCTGGAGCAGGATGCACCAATTCTGTTGGGCGATCATGTCACCTTAGAGGCGGGAACCGGTTGTGTGCATACCGCACCTGGTCACGGACAGGAAGACTATGTGATCGGCTTAAAGTATGGATTAAAAGCCTATAATCCTGTTAATGATCATGGCTGCTTTATTGAGGATACACCCCACTTTGCGGGTATGCATATCAACAAAGCCAATCCAGAGGTGGTTGAACTGCTCAAGGAGAAAGGAACACTTCTTGCTAGTGGAAAAGTAACCCATAGCTATCCACACTGCTGGCGTTGTCACAACCCTTTGATTACCCGTGCCACACCGCAGTGGTTTATCTCCATGGAGACCAATAATCTCCGTGATCAAGCCTTGGATGCCATCCGGCAGACCCAGTGGATTCCTCAGTGGGGTGAAGAGCGGATCTTTGGTATGGTGGAGAATCGACCCGACTGGTGTGTCTCACGCCAACGCAGTTGGGGGGTTCCGATCACGGTGATCCATTGTCAAACCTGTGACACCGATGTCACCGATGCAGATGTATTTGAAAAAATTGCCCAAGCCGTTGAGAAGGGGGGCGCGGATGTCTGGTTTGAAGAGGATGCTAAAAGCTTTCTGCCGGAAAACTTTGTCTGCCCAAAATGTGGCGACCAACACTTTACCAAAGAGAGCGATATCTTAGATGTATGGTTTGACTCCGGTGTCACCCATGCGGCCGTCTTAAAACGGCGTGAAGATCTCAATTGGCCGGCGGATCTCTACCTTGAGGGCTCCGATCAACACCGTGGCTGGTTTCACTCCAGTCTGCTCGCCTCAATAGGAAACTGGCAACAGGCACCCTATAAGGCAGTGTTGACGCACGGTTTCGTTGTTGATGGTAAGGGGAGAAAAATGTCCAAATCACTGGGCAATGTCATCCCCCCTAAAGAGGTTATTCAGCGCTATGGTGCCGATATCCTGCGCATGTGGGTGACCGCAGAAGATTATGGTCAGGATATCCGGATCTCTGATGAAATTTTAAAAGGGCTCTCGGATGCCTATCGTCGTATTCGCAATACTCTGCGCTTTCTGCTGGGTAATCTGGCGGATTTCAATATCTCAAAGCATCGGGTTCCCTTTGAGCAGATGATGCCGCTGGATCAGTGGGCGCTGGATCGTCTGGCCAACCTGATTGAGAAGGTGGATCACGCCTATACACAGTTCTCTTTTCATAAGGTCTATCAGGATCTCCACTACTTCTGCTCCATTGATATGGGCGCATTCTACCTGGATATCCTCAAAGACCGACTCTACTGTGATGGGCAGAATTCACAAAGAAGACGCTCCGCACAGACCGCAGTCCATGAGATCTTAGAGGCACTGGTACGGCTGATGGCACCCATTCTGTCATTTACCGCTGAAGAGGTGTGGCAGTTTATGGCTCAACCCCGTGAAGCCTCGGTTCATCTGGCCATGATGCCTGTAACGCATCCCGAATGGAAAAATGATTCTCAGGCTGCACAGTGGGAGCAACTACGCCAGATCCGTACTGATCTCTATCGTGAACTGGAGAAGGATCGTCGCAGTAAAAAAATTGGCTCATTCTTAGAAGCTGAGGTTACCCTGTTTACCTCAGAGGAAAATATCCAACTTCTTCAAAGCTTTGATGAACTGTTTCGTCTGTTTATCACCGCACAGGTGATCATCAAACCCTTAGAAGAGGCCCCTAACGAGGCTGTTGTCGCTGAGAAGGTGAGCAATCTTAAGATGCTTACCCGACGCGCTGGCGGTCAGAAATGTCAACGTTGTTGGAACTGGGATAGCCAGGTGGGCTCTATTGAATCACATCCCGATCTCTGCCCACGCTGTCACAGCGCCATAACTTAAAAAAGAGAGATAACTGAATCGTGTTTGCCACAGGTTTGTGGATCGCCTTAGGCGTTATCATTGCAGACCAAATCAGTAAACTGCTCACACTCTACTATCTGCAAAATCAAGTTATTCCCATTATTCCTAACTTTCTTGATTTTGTGCTGGTACATAATGTGGGCGCTGCATTTGGTCTCTTCACTTCCATGGCGCCTATGCCCCGCACACTGCTTTTAGTCACCGTTGCTTTGGGCGCCACAGGACTGATCCTGCATCTACTTAAAAATTCTCAGATACTCTGGACAACCTTTGCTTTAGGATGCATCCTAGGTGGTGCACTCGGCAATCTGATTGACCGCCTCCGTCTTGGTGCCGTGGTCGATTTTATCCATCTGCACTGGTATGAATACTCCTGGCCTGTCTTTAATGTCGCCGATAGCGCCATTACCATAGGAATCGGCATGCTTTTATGGGAAAGCGTGCGCTATCCAGATCCCACTCCTCCGCCCCAATCCTAATTAACGGTAGCCGATCATGCGATATCTCATTCCTCTACTGGCCTGTATTCCACTCCTGACAAGCTGCTCCAGCAACTTTAAACTGCCCTGGGAAGATGCCCATATCGACCCCAACCGAATCCGAACCATCGCTCCTCTAGAGATTCCGCCAGATCTAGAACAGATGCCTAAACCTGTTCGGGATCAATCCATCGCTGCTGAAGATTCCGCCCTGGAGACAACAACGCCAGTCACCACCGCCGGTGCAATCCTCTTTGATCAACCAAAAGAGACGATGCAAACCGATGTGATGCCCTCGCTCACACGGACCGAGAAAGAGGATCTTCCCCAGTGGCTTGCACCCATGCCTGAAGGTGTGGATACCACACTGGCATTTTCAGAGTCCGGTGCAACCACAAAGGGCTCTGAAGATACGTTGAAAAAAATCCACGATGAAGTCAACACCCTACTGGATCGATGGATCTCTGCCTGGTCAAATAAAAAGCTACAGGAGTACTTCTCTTTTTATGCCGCAGATTTTGTTCCTGCAAATGGTAAAAGCAGAGCGCAGTGGGAGAAAAAGAGAGAAGAGGTCATCCAGTCGATGCAGACCATCTTTATTACGCGAAGGAAGACACGCCTTAACCTGCTTCCAGAGGGTAAAATCCGTGTTCTCTTTATTCAAACCTACGATTCAGATCGTTACAATGATATCGCTAAAAAGATGCTCATTCTAACACGTGAAAGTGGTTTATGGAGAATCCTTCGCGAACAAGAAGTTAGATAACTTATCGTTACTCTTGAATCTTTTGTGAGGAGAACGATCATCATGATGAAAAGACGCCCATCTTTCATCCAAGCTGTGGTACTGATTCTAATCACCTTTTTTAATGTCCACACCATTCATGCAGTCTCATCAGATCGTGCGGCTTTCCCCTCACGGGATTTTACACTGGATAATGGCCTGCGTGTCATCATGATCCAGGAGAAAAAAGCACCGGTCGTCATATCCCAGGTTTGGTATCGTGCGGGTGCGGTCTATGAATCCACAGAAAAAACGGGCCTTGCCCATATGCTGGAACATATGATGTTCCAGGGGACAAAAACCAGCAAGCCCGGTGAGTTCAGCCAAATTGTTGCAGCCAACGGTGGTGAAGATAATGCCACCACGGCTCAAGATTACGCCAACTACTATATTAAATTCTCCTCGGATCGATTGGAACTGGCGTTGCGTCTTGAGGCCGACCGCATGCAAAACCTGCTTCTCACTGAAAAAGAGTTCCATTCTGAGAACCTGGTTGTACGAGAAGAGCGCCGTATGCGCACAGACTCCAACCCTAACCGCCGTATGATGGAAAAATTCCGTCAGCTCGCCTACGGATCACACCCCTATGGCCGCCCTGTGATCGGGTGGATGAAAGATATTAAAAATCACCAACTGGATGATCTTAAAACTTGGTATAAAACATTCTATGCACCAAACAATGCCTTTTTGGTTATTGTGGGGGATATTGAGTTTGATAAGACAACCCAGTGGGTTAAGCACTATTTCTCACCAATCAAAAAAGATCCTCAACTTAAGCTTCCCACCGCACCACCTGCGATACATCATAAAAAGAGCAAACGCTTAGAGGTGGAAGATCATACCGCGACGCAACCACTCTGGGTTGCCGGTTTTCCTGTCCCCACACTGGCGAGTCATCAAGATAAAAAAGATATTTACGCACTCGATCTGCTGGTAGAAATCCTTGGCGGCGGCTCCTCCAGCCGTCTGGACCGTCATCTGGTCTTTAAAGAGAAGATCGCCACCTGGGTGAGTACAAGCTATGGTGGCCTCTCTCAATATCCAGAGCAACTCTCCTTTTCCGCATCACCCAGACCAGGTATCTCCATTGAGAATCTGGAGAAGAAAATCTTAGCACAGATTATACAGATCAAAAAAGAGGGTGTCTCAAAGAGAGAACTTGCGAAAGCCAAAAACAGCCTGATTGCCCAAACCGTCTTCAGCCGTGACTCACTCTTTGGAATTGCCTGGATTGTAGGACGCTTAGCAACCAGTGGTGTTGATTGGAAGACATTTTTCCATTATCCTAAAGAATTGCGTTATGTCTCTAAAGAAGATGTGCAAAATGTGGCACAGCGCTACCTGGATTTTAATAAAATGACCGTTGGCATACTGAAACCCACAGCCAAGAAAAAGCCTCGCTCTCACGCCACTCAAGAAAACGTGACCCTAAAAATCGATTAAATGGTTTCCTACGATGATCGCTTCTCGAAAGTATCTTTTTATCTTCTACACATTTGGTTATTTACTGCTCTTCAGCCATTTTGCTGGAGCACGTACCTTAAATCCTTATGAAGCGACTACCTGGATCTCTGCTCAAGGATTGAAAAGCTATCTGATTGAGAGTCATATCAATCCTATGCAAGAGGTGCGACTCTGGATACCCGCCGGTTCCGCCTATGATCCCCCCGGAAAAGAGGGACTCGCCAGCTTTACCGCCGCCATGCTTTTAGAGGGTGCGGCAGATCTTGATGCCATTGCACTGCGCGAAGATCTCGATTTTCACGGTATTGCACTGGCTGCACACGCCAGAAGGGATCTGGTTAAAATTAGCCTGACCACTTTAACTGAACATCAGGAGATCGCCTGGCAACGTTTGGCGGACATTCTTTTCAGGCCACAGTTTACCAAACAAGGATTTCAACGCATCCAGGAGCGTATGATTACCGCACAGATTAAATCCAAAGAGTCTCCCGCCAGTCAAGCCAGCCGCCTGTTCTATAAAACACTCTATCCAGACCATCCCTATGGCCACCAGACAACCGGCAGTGAGCAGTCAATCAAAAATATTCAGCTTCAGGATGTGAAGGATTTTCACCAGAAATACTACTTTCGCCAGGGCAGTATCATTACCGCGGCCGGTGATCTGACACACAAAACCTATCAATCACTGATCCAACGTTTTTTTAGTCATCTTCCAAAGAAGGATCAACCCCATCCACCGCCAATCCCTACCGCTAAAGTCACACCTGCAAAGGTGAAACATCAGCATATGGCGGTTCCGCAAACCCATATCCTTTTAGGTCGGGTGGCGATTCATCGTCATGATCCAGACTATTTTCCTCTCATGATCCTCAATCAGATCTTAGGAGGATCAGGACTCTCCAGTCGCCTGCATCACACCATTCGTGAAAAAAAAGGACTCGCTTACGCTGTTTATTCCTATTTTGCTCCTCACCAGGGACGTGGACCCTGGATCATCAGCCTACAAACAAAAAATCGCTCTGTATCTGAAGCCCTTACACTGGTTCAAAATGAACTGAAAAAATTACAGACAACACCGATTCCAGAAAAAGAGTTAAGCGCTGTGAAGCGCTATCTTACCGGCTCCTTTCCTCTCCGCTTAGAGGGACTCGATGAACTCGCCAATACCTGGGGATATGTCGGCTTCTATCAACGCGGTGATGACTATCTGGCCCAATGGAAAGAACGGATTGAAAAAGTCTCCCAAAAAGATATTCAACGCACCATTCAACGTCTTCTTGACCCGCAGGCATTCCACCAGATCACCGTCGGCCAGAAAGCCAATATCAATGCAGAGTAGATCACCCTGATTTTAAGCTCTTTCGGAGAAAAAGATTGAATAAGATTCTTGTGATTGATGATGATCCAGATATTCTACAACTGGTGGATAAATGGCTCTCCTCCGCAGGATATCATGTAACAACCTGTCAGGATGGTAACAATGGCCTGGATCGATTGGAGAGAGAATCCTTTGATCTTTTGATCACCGATATCTTTATGCCAGAAATCTCTGGCCTCACCGTGATTCGTCACGCCCGCCAACGTATACCTCACCTTAAAGTGATCGCCTTCTCCGGAGGAAGCCAACAGGTGGGTATGGGTAAATTTCTCTTAAAAACAGCCGAAGAGGTGGGGGCTATGGAGACCTTAGAGAAACCCTTCAGCAACCATGCTCTCCAAGCACTCATTCAACAGGTTCTGCATAAATAATAGCCAGTAAAATCTTCCCCCATATAAAAAAAACACCTTCTGCTTTTTTTTTCTTTCCCTTCTTAAAAGAGTTTGCTATATTCTCTTACCAACAGCGATTAAGCGTAACCATTAAACGAGAATATATCAAGAAAACATAAGGTTAGCGCTATTTTTCGGGCCGTTAGCTCAGTCGGTAGAGCAACAGACTTTTAATCTGGAGGTCGAAGGTTCAATTCCTTCACGGCCTACCATCTTTATGGTAGTGTTTTTTTAATTGATATTTTTTAAGATTTTCAGGGCCGTTAGCTCAGTCGGTAGAGCAACAGACTTTTAATCTGGAGGTCGAAGGTTCAATTCCTTCACGGCCTACCATTATATTTTTATTGGTAGATAAAAAAAAGGGTTACCCTGAAAGTGTGGGGTAACCCTTTTTTTTATTTTTAAAAGAGAGTGGCGCTGCATCCGCTCATTTGCATCTATAGGGGAAATCTGGTACATTTTAGATAGATTTCAGTGAACAAAAACAGCTCAAATCATATATGAGATAAAACATGATGACAACATCCTATAAAAATAGCGCCATTGAGGCTGTAAAAGAGGGTACAAAACTCACCATTTCTGTGATTGGTGCATTTAGCTTTGAACACCACTCCGCGTTTCGTAACGCCTATCGAGATCAACATGATTTAACCCAAATTATCATCAGCTTTGCAAAGGTAACCAGCATCGATAGCTCTGGTGTCGGTATGCTGCTTCTCTTACGGGAGTTTGTTCAAGAACATGAGCACATCTCTGATGTAACGCTCTCAGATATCCCGCCCTCTATCCGTGAGATCCTTGAACGAATGCATATTCTTGATCTCTTTATTGTCGAATAATTCCCATTGATCCTAAGGTTTTGTTTTAGAAAACTGACGTCGCCCAATACCCCATAGCACTAGCAACAGAAGCAGCCAACCCTCTCCCCACCATAGATAGAGCGACACTATATTCTTATGCTTCAGCAGGGTAATCACCTGAACCGACTTTTGATTTGAATCAATTCGGCCCACCTCTCTACCGGATGCATCAAATCCGGCTGAAATACCTGTATTGGCTACGCGAACCAATGGGCGACGCATCTCCACAGCACGTAAACGCGCCATGGCAAGGTGCTGTGTTTTTATTGTTTCACCAAACCAAGCATCGTTGGTGATGTTAATCAGCCAATCTACCCCCTCCTCAACCGTTGCACGCACCTCATGTGAGAAAATCACCTCATAACATATGAGACTACCGATGCGTTCCTTTGATGCGCCCCAGGTAATGATATTGGCTTCTAATCCAGATGAATAGTCCCGATCCCCGACAGTGACTTTATCGATAAAGGAAGGCATCAAAAAACGCAGCGGAATATACTCACCAAAAGGCACCAGATGACGTTTATGATAAGCCTGCCACTGTTTGGTGATCTGATCAAAGAAGAACACACTGTTAAAAAGCTTCCGTTGACTCCTGCGACCTTGAACCTCTGGTGTACCTAATAGAATGGCTGCACGCTTCTCTTTTGTTATACGCTCTAAGAGACGCTGTAACTCCGGTTCATAGGAGAGAATATAGGGACTGGCGGTTTCAGGCCAGATAAAGAGATCAACCTCTTCATTTAATTGCTGACTTAATTTGATATAACGAGAGATATTGCGCCGACGATAAGAAGGGTTCCACTTCTCTTCTTGTGGAATATTGCCCTGCACCAGTGCAAAACGGCGTTGCTCCTGAACCTTATCATCTCCCGATAAAGACCAGACCCCATAGCCATACCAGCCTAGAAAAAGCACCACCAACATGGCCCCCACAGCACGCTTTATGCGGTAATGAATCATCCAGTGGTTTAACAGAACAGCACTCAGTGCCGATATAAAGAGCGTTAAAAAAGAGAGCAGATAAACACCCCCTAAATCAGCGACCTGAATCCATACCACATGATCTGCCCAGGCATAACCGAGCAGATTCCAGGGAAATCCGGTTAAGAGACGTGCTCTTAAACTCTCTAAGAGTGTCCATAAAAGTGCAACAGTAAAAGCAAAGAAGAGTGTTTGCACAAAGGTTTTTCGCGCCACCATCAAACGCACCACACCCCAGGCAAACAGCCCCATATAGAGTGCAAGCAAACACGCAAAGCCAATCAGAACGCCCCAGGCCAGAATTAAAGGTACGCCACCATATTGATGGATACTCTTAAGCACCCATGTCAAACTCCAGAGAAAATAACCCGCACCAAAAGCCAACCCTAACCAGAATGGGCGAATATTTTTCTGAAGGAGAAGAAGAATAAACAGGATCAAGCCTGAAAACAGGGTCACTTTTGAAAAATAAGGTGCAAAAGAGAACGCAACCAGACTGCCAAACAAAAATGCAGAAATATAGGCTCTATATTTCTGCAAACACCACGATACAATTTTCTCTCCCCTAAAGGAGTTGCCTTGCTGATTATGCATAGGGATTCTTGATACCAAGTTGTGCTAAAATAAGGATCTCTTTCTCTTCCTGTGCAATAGCATCCTCTTCCCCCCGTTCATGATCATATCCCAAGAGATGGAGAAGACCATGAACAACCAGATGGATCACATGATCTTTAAATGAACACGCTTGTTCTTTGGCTTCACGTTCCACGGTTTCAAATGCCAACAGCAACTCACCCAAAGGGATTACCATGGATGCATCATTTTCAGCCACCATCGCCTGCATCATTAAGGACTCTCCCTCCCAAAGCGCAAAAGAGAGCACATTGGTCGGTTTATTCACCTGGCGATAGCTCTGATTAATCTGCTTCATGGTTTGATCATCGATAAGACGCAGATCCACTGAAACAGAGAAAGTGATCTTCTCTTCAAGCAATACCGCCTCAATGGCGCTATTAAAAGCATCATCCAGCGTATCAGGCCAGCGTTGATCTTCAAGAGCGGTCTCAAAAAAGAATGGGGGCTGTTTATTGATGGGAAAAATCCTCAATCGTAAAAATTAGACCCGACGTTTTCGGATCTGATCTGGATATTCGATACGGTGATGGAAAAAGCCTAAGGTAAGCACACGGTAGAAGGCCTCTTCAATCATCGCCAGCTCACGCAGGGTGAGATTACACTCATCCAGTTGGCCATCACTAATTTTAGAGTCAATAATTCGTCGTACTAAAGATTGAATCTGTGAGGGTGAAGGATTTTTTAAAAGACGTGAAGCCGCTTCCACAGAGTCTGCCACCATCAGAATACCCGACTCCCTTGATTGGGGTTTAGGGCCAGGGTAGCGATAATCCTCTTCGTTGATCATTTCACCCTTTTTAGTCGAATCACGCAGCGCCTTATTATAAAAATAGCGCAGTAATCCTGTGCCCTGATGCTCAGTAATGGCGTCAAGAATGGGACCACCCAACTTATGCTGGACCGCCAACTCAACACCATCTTTAATATGGGACATGATCACCTTGGCGGACATGGAGGGAGAGAGTTGATCATGGCGGTTGGCACCAGATTGATTCTCAACAAAATAGTTTGGCTTCGTCATCTTGCCGATATCATGATAGAGTGCCATCACCCGCGCCATCAGAGGATTAGCACCAATGGCTTCGGCGGCGGCCTCAGCAAGATTTCCCATCATCACCGAATGGTGATAGGTTCCTGGGGAGCGTAGGGAGAGTTTTTTCAACAGCGGATGATCACCTGAAGCCAACTCTAAGAGCCGTGAGTCGGTCATCAAGTTAAAGGACCACTCAAAGAGCGGTATGAGCGCCAATCCTAGAAGCCCGGATAACAGCCCACTGGAGAATGCCATCCCCATACCAATAAGCCAGGAACTGTCTGGTGTATGGCCTTGTAATAGGCTGATCATAGGCATGGTACAGGCTTGAACCAGTGCAATCCATACCCCTGAGGCAAGGACACTGAAACGGTGCCGACAAGTGCGCAGGGTGAATCCACCCACAAGTGAGCCCAAGAAAAAATAGATAAAGAGTGGTAGACCCTCTTCTAACATATTGCTGGAGAGAAAAGAGAGAATGGCACCAACAATTAAGGCACCACCCGGTAAAGAGGCCCGTGAGCCCACCATCAGTGAGGCCAGTGCCGCGCCTAGGGCAACTGGTGGAAGAAAGACCATCATTTCAGTGGGCCAGAGGAAGCGCAAAACTAAAGCCTCACCCACCTCAACAAAGAGCCTGGAGACTAAAGCGACAATTAAAATAATGGCTGCAAGTACATAGAGTGTTTTTTTATCGCGAGGAAATTTACGGGAAGTACGGTAGAGAAATTTCCAGCCCAGAAAGAAGAATATGGCCAGTGTGCCGCCCAGCCCCACAATGCGGAAAAGGATACCAGAGATACTGTTTGTCTTATGGAGTGCGCTAATTTTACGGAAGGCCGCCTCCGTGACAATCTCCCCTTCACGCACAATCATCTCACCCTTTTTTGCCGTAAAGTAGACCGACTCCACCGCATTGGCCGCCTCATTCTGCCGGGCACTGATTTCTGTAAGATTGATAATAAAGTTAGGGCGGATCTGTGCACTGATCTCTGAGAGTAACCAGACACGCAGCAATGGAGGATAATCTTTAAACTCTGTTTCACCCTGTTGGAAGATCTGTTCCCGGATACTATCTAAGTCCATCACCCCTTCGACACCGCCCATTTTAACTTCAGAGCGGTTGGCGATATGGTGTGCGATATAAGCCGCAGCCTGAAGATCCTTAAAAACCTCATAAGCACCAACAATGCGCATATTCTCAAAAGGTTTCAGAAGGGCATTGACTCGATCCAGCAGATTTTGATAAGGAGGTAAAACCTTTTTCTCTGGTGCTTTTTCTGGAGAGGATACATCCTGAACGGTTTTGGCTGTTTTCTCCTGCAACGGATCGAGATCTAAGAGTTGTTGAAAAACTTTAATGGGCACCTGCTCTTCGAGCTGCATACCAAATGTTTCACGCAGTTTCTCAATCAATTCATTGGGGTTCGCTCTTCGGGATTCAGAGAGCTCTTTAAGCGCCTTATGCATATTATTCTGGATGGTTTTCACCATACCAGCATCCCAGTCATAGACTGGTAGAACCCGTGCTTTGGCCTCCTGACGACGTTTGTGCGTGGTCTCCTTATCTTCGATCTGGATATCACGATCTGCTTTAATATCATGTGCAGCGATGGTACCAATTGCGGGTAGATAGATATCCTTCGATGTTTCTGGCGAATAGAGCAGCGTAAGAAAGAGCACCAGGGCAATAAAGAGTGCGATATCAACAAACTGAGATGTTTTAAGCCAATGCCCTACACCACGTTGCTGGCGATTACGGATACGTTGTGCAGGTTTTTCCAATTCACTCAACATGGCTGTCACCGCAATTTAAGAGGAGTTGAAGAAAAGATGTTCATGGCTCTTTCTCAAAGGCTTGAACAATTTTCTCCACCAGGTTATGGCGTACCACATCGCCTGTTTTAAAGATCGTGATATGTATACCATCGATATCTTGCAATATCCCTGCCGCATGGGCAAGCCCTGAACTTTGATACCCGGTTAAGTCCGATTGGCTTGGATCACCACACACCACCATTCTTGAACCATGACCTAAGCGTGTAAGAAACATTTTAATTTGGTCTACTGTGGCGTTTTGTGCTTCATCAAGAATAGCAAAGGCATTTTGTAGTGTACGGCCACGCATATAGGCCAAAGGGGCGATCTCAATGGTGCCCTGTTCGATCATTTTCTCCATGCGTTGTGCACCAAGCATATCGAAGAGTGCATCAAAGAGTGGACGAAGATAGGGATCCACTTTCGCTTGCAAATCTCCTGGCAGAAATCCCAGCCTCTCCCCTGCCTCAACTGCGGGACGGGTGAGAATAATCCGCTGCACCTGATCATTGATAAAAGCAGAAACAGCGGCGGCAACAGCGAGATAGGTTTTTCCTGTACCCGCAGGCCCTAAAGCAAAGCAGACCTCCTTCTCAAAGAGTGCCTTGATCAATCGTGCTTGTCTGGGATTGCGAGGTCGTAGATGTTGCCGTGGTGTTTTAAGAATAAGCTCCTGTTGAAAAAGCGTCAGCAAAGCACTCTCCTGCTGCACAGAAAGGATACCATCTTTCACGCGTTCAATATCGACAGGCTCACCCTTCTCCAGGCTTTCATAGAGCATCTTAAGCAGCATACTGCTCTTTTTTACGGCATCCCCACTGCCCGAAATTGCGGCGGTATTTCCCCAAGGATGGATCTCCACCCCCAGTTTCTTTTCCATCAATTTCACATGGCAATCTTCTTCGCCAAACAGCATCACTGTGAGGGCATTATCTGGAAATGTCAGGCGGTGGGTTATTTTCTTCTGGCCGCTCATAAAGAGCATACCTCCTCGATTGGCTGATTTTCAAGCGCATGATTCTGTACTATCTCTTCTCCTTTCAATGAGTTCTGAAAGGCTTGTTCAATTTTTACAGGAACAATTTCTCCTAAACGTCCTGGTACTCCAGAAAAATGCACAATCCGTTGGCAGGAGGTTCTTCCTGAGAGCAGATGATCTTCATGAGATTGAATATGATCCACCAAAACAGGAAAAATTTTCCCTATTTGTTGCTGGTTTTTCTTTTTTTGCCAGAAATTAAGACGCTGCTGTAAAATTTCCAACCGCTGTCGCATCACCGGTTCAGGAATCTGTCCATCCATATGTTCGGCGGCGGTTCCAGGCCGGGAGGAGAATTTAAAAGAGAATGCGTGTTCAAACTGCACCTGATCGATAAAATCCAGGGTTTCCTGAAAATCTTTATCGCTTTCACCGGGGAAGCCCACAATAAAATCAGAGGCGATGGCGATATCTTTACGGGCCTGACGCAGCCTCTCAACCCATTTTAGATAAAACTCTGTTGTATGTCCCCGCTCCATCGCTGCAAGGATGGTATCCGAACCGCTCTGAATGGGCAGATGAAAATAAGCGCAGAGTTGCGGAATATCGGCGAACACTTCCACCAGATCATCCGACATATCCAAGGGGTGTGAGGTGACAAAACGGATACGTTCAATCTCAGGAATCAGTGCAATCTGACGAATGAGCAGTGCCAGATCATGTTCAACACCGCCATGATCTGCCGCACGGTAAGCATTCACATTTTGGCCTAGAAGCAGAATCTCTTTTGCACCCTGTTCACGCCACGCTTCTACCTCTTTGAGGATATCATCGACCGGGCGACTAAATTCGCGTCCCCGGGTAAAAGGCACCACACAGAAAGCGCAAAATTTATCACACCCCTCCTGGATGGTCACCGAAGCGATGGGTCCAGAAGATTGGGGAGAGATCAGTTGATCAAACTTCTCTTCTACTGGAATGGTATCATCAAAGATGCGCTGCTCACCCTGCTCTAAACGTTGCAGAAAATTGGGGAGGCGATGAAAATTTTGTGGCCCAAAAACCAGATCGACAAAGGGCGCGCGACGAAAGATTTTACTCCCTTCAGCCTGTCCCACACAGCCACCCACTGCAAACCGGGCCTCTTTTTTGGATTGATATTTTTTCAGGCGTCCCAGTTCAGAGAAGAGTTTTGATTCTGCTTTTTCACGGATATGGCAAGTATTGAGGAGAATCAGATCCGCTTCTTCGGGGGAGTCAGCGGGTTGGTAGTCGGCTGAATGTTGGAGCAGGTCGCGCATGCGTAAAGAGTCATGGGCGTTCATCTGGCAGCCAAAGGTCTTAATGTAAACCTTTTTCACTATTTTAAGATCCTAACTTTTAATCTTATGTTGAAGGGCGTCCGCCACCACTTCAGGAACAAAGGGGCGTATATCACCGCCAGAGAGCGCAATCTCTTTAATCAGATGTGAGGAGATTGCCGCATAGTTTGGGTTTGATGTCAGAAAGAGGGTTTCGACATCGTTGTTAAGCGCATGATTCATGGTCGCCATACGCATCTCATAGTCGAGATCCTGGCATCCTCTCACACCTCTTATAATGGCACAGGCACCGCTCTCTCTGGCCAGTTGTGTCACCAAACCGGTAAAGACCATTGTGGAGATATTCTCCACACCTGAGAGGCTCTCATTAATCAAAGTCTGGCGCTCTTCTGGGGAGAAGAGGGAATTTTTTGAGACATTATAACCGATTGCAATAATAAGGTGATCGAATAGCCGGTGGCTGCGGTGAATCAGGTCGATATGCCCGGAGGTGACAGGATCAAATGAACCAGGAAAGAGCGCAATCCGTTTCATTCTTTTTACCATAAAAGTTTTTATAACAGAACATCTTTCACCATAACCTACTCTGCAAAAATTCGCAATTGCTCTTGCGCATTTTTCCCTGTCTCTTCAGAATTATCTTGCCAATCCCGCCAGGATAGCAGATAGACATCGCTATCGCCATAATTACGTGCTTTAAGAATATCCCAGCATCCAGGATTGATCGCCACGCCCTCTCCCCGGGCGGTCTCTAACCAGAGATAAGCATCCTTTGCCAACAGATGATCCACCTGCTCGATACAGTGAATTGAGGAGGATCCATCATCCTGACGATAAGGGGGATCTAAGATTACCAGATTAAACCCAGACCATAATTGCTGCTTGGCTCTTATCCGTTGCACAATTTTGATAAAGGTCTCTTTTTTTGTTGCCGAACCCCGCACAGGCCAGGATGCCTGTTCTGCACCACACTGTTTAATATTCTCCCGAATCAGACGAAATGCCGCCCCCCCC